>NZ_JAUBRH010000129.1:0-3069 GCF_036701775.1 Microcoleus sp. N9_A2
AGCCGTGTGCGATGAAAGTCGCAAGCACGGTTCCGAATGGGAGGGAGAAGATGGTAACATCTTCTCTCGACCCTACCATGTGGAGTAGATAAATTATGACTCAATCTCCTACGACAATATCGATCGATCGCATTCTCGAACAAGATGCCGAATCTGTACTGATTTGGGCAAACAACGTATTTTCAGCTCAAACCGCCCAACCACAAGACTTTAACTGGCTGTTATTAGCCGATGCGGCCTCTGCAAAGGCTCGAAAAGGTGAAAATAGTTCCGGTTTGTTCGATCGCACATGGGCAGAAGTAGCGATCGCAATATACGATCGCAAGGCCGATGAAGCCGATCGCAAAAAACCAGGTAGTGGCGAGTCTTTTACGATTTCCTCAATGATGCTGCGGGCTGCGGGGATAGGAAAACTCGGAGTAATTTATGAGCATCCTGTTCTCGATGTTAACTTAATTCTAAAATGGTTTTGGGATAACATCAAAGAGTCGCGGGAAGATGTGGAAAAAAAGGCGGCTAATTGGAAAACGCTACCCATTGCAGAAATTCGCGAGTTAAGACAACTAAAAAATCGATTGAAAGTTATTGCTGCACTAGCTGACACTGATAAATGTGTTTTAGATGAAGAACTCAGCACTTGGCTTTCAGTGCGGGAGAAACTGCCATAAGTGCGATCGCGAGCGAGTCCCAAAGGAGATAGAGTCATGTTTGACTATAAACTTGTAGAAAATAAACTCCATCAAGCCATTAACATCGTGAAACCACAACTTTCAGATACTCAAATAGAATTTTTGGTTTCAGACATTCAGGCGGGCGAGTGGAATTTGGCGTTAGAGACTTTGTGCGATATTCTCATTAAAGAAGAAATTCCCATAGATTTAAAGGGTTATGAACTCTTGCAAGAAGTGGGCAATATCTTGAACATGGAACGGGAAACTTGGGAGATGCTAAAAGTCCAAGTAACTCCTTGAGTGAGTTTCAATAAAGGAGGTTTTTTATGTCTCGCACACTAGATATTTTTGTAGATTTTCCGCAGGACATAAAACATTTAATCAAAGAATTAGAGTTGATATTGGCTCTAAAATTCGAGCTTGTTTCTGATGGTACTGACAACTGGTATGAGTTTCGGAACTCAACAATCACTCTTACTGTAGGAAAGCATGATTTTGAAAACGATCGAAATATAAGATTTGAAGAATACCCTTATAACCTATCAATCAGAGCGTTGAACATCTCGAATGAACTTGAGAGGCAAAAGTGGCGTGATGATTTTGCTAGTTATGTTTTCCAAAAGTTGAAAGCTACAGAAAGCTATCGTTTAATGCTGGTGGATGACCTACAAGTGAAGTTAGAGGAGTTTGCGCCATTGGTGAAGGTTTGATCGAACATCATAATAGGCTTAGATGAAACAGGAAATTTAAAAGTAGTTTTCCATAGCTTTAAACAAACCGATCGCACTTCTTGCATAATTTGGCTCATTTGGGCCCGTAAAGCTAACTTCAGCGTAAGGATTCAGGTCTAAAAACTTGCGGCTCCAACGCTTGTCTGGTAAGGGTTTGAGGGCAAAATAATGGTTTTTGTCCTTCGTGGTTGATTGTCAATAAATGACGAAAAATGACAGTTTTTCGTCATTTATTGATAATAGATATTTATTGAGCATCAAGCTCCAGAGCTAAAGTCTTTGCCCAGCAAGGAGTTCAGTGACCTGAATCCTTACACTTCAGCGATAAATTATCGAATATGTTACACTTTATGTCTAGAGAAGAGAAAGGGAGTCAAACAAAATGACAACTATCCAATCAATGACAAGTGCAATAACATCCCTTTATGAACAGGATTTTTATCTGTGGCTACAGACAACTATCAACTTATTAAAAGAGGGAAAGTTTTCTGAAATAGATTTAGAGAACTTATTAGAGGAACTAGAAAGTATGGGGAGAAGCGATAAAAATGCTTTAAAAAGTAATTTGAGGGTACTTTTAATGCACTTGCTTAAGTATAAATATCAGCCAGAAAAACGAACAAATAGTTGGGTGTACACCATTCGTGAACATCGTAAACGCATCCGAGATACCTTCAAAACCAGTCCGAGTTTATATCGTTTTTTTGAAGAGATTTTTAATGAATCTTATCAAGATGCTAGGGAGTTAGCCGCAGATGAAACAGGTTTATATATTGCGATATTTCCCCCAGAATCTCCCTTTAATGAAGAAGAAGTTCTTAATCCTGATTTTTTACCGCCTGACAGCGATCGGCATGAAAATCCTGAAAATATTGAATAATTGAATCAGATATCCTTCTCTGTACTAATCGGTCATAGTATCATCGAATATGCAAAAGTGAGGAAATAACTGTGGTCACTGCTATTGCTGCACAGAAAAATTTTACTTTAGAAGAATTCATGGCTAATCCCCCCGACAACATGGAATGGGTGGACGGACAACTCGTTGAGAAAAATGGAGCCACGCTCAAGCATGGTAAAATTCAATCAAGGCTGGGTTGTGCTTGGGCAAATTACATGATTTTCAGCAAACAAGGAGGAGAATTTTATATTTCACCACCTTGCCGCACTAGCCGACAAATTCGCCGTCCCGATGTCGCCTATCTCACACCCGAATTAGTCGCACAATTTGGCAACCTTGCCACTTTACCCCAAAGTTTTCCCCTAATTGCCGAAATAGTTTCACCCACCGATATCGCTGAAGATGTCTTTCTCAAAGCACAGGAATATTTAGAATCTAGCTGTCAGGAAGTCTGGCTAGTTTTTCCCGAAAGTCGTTTAATATTCGTGATGACTCAAAATCAAATATTGACATTTAGATCCGGCGATACCGCCAGCACTCAACAAATCCTGATCGGTTTTAACATCGAGGTCGATCGATTGCTAGCTTAAACTAAATTTTACAACCTTTCATGTAGCAGCACGCCACACAAAACACGCCTCTACCCGTCGCACCAGTTCTGAAATCAAATTGCTAAGTAGGTCGGCGCAAAAAAACCGAACTATGTTAAAATAAGTAAAGAAAGAGAAGACATTTACTGAGGTAACTCAATATATGGGCGCTAGAT
>NZ_JAUBRH010000130.1:0-2926 GCF_036701775.1 Microcoleus sp. N9_A2
ATGAATATCTACCTAAATGGAATTATCGTGCAGTGCCGACTATTTAACAAACGCTAAAGTTATTAAATTTTCATTCCATATCCTGTACGTGCACGCCAAAGGCATGAGTCGGTTTGTCAGTTATGCCGACTTTCCGCCAGTTTTGGGAGTGGAATCGCCCTCTGGTTTAGATTTTGGTTATTGGAAGCGCCGGATGGCGAGTCAGAAAGAGAGACACGCGCCGGATTTTTGGGTGGATTTCTATGCGGCGAGATTTCAGAAAGCTGTTTGTGTTTCTGAATTGTTGGAGTGGGGGGAAATGGTGGGGGTGATTAAATTGATGTTAAGTGCGATCGCCCTGGAGTCGCTGCGAAAGGTTTACGCACAAGAGAAATCTCTGCTGGAACATTTCTAAGAAGGGCGATCGACTAAAAACAGCAGGCAAGAGTCGTAAAATATTGATTGAAGAAAGTAAAGGAATAAGAACAATGACAACCGAACGCTGGAACGATGAAATGGTGGATGATTTGGCTTCTACTGTAGAGCAAACGACTCGGAATGTCGATATGCTTGTAGGTGCTGTCAATGCTCTTTTAGAAAGAGACTCGCAGCGGGATGAAGAAACGCGGCGGCGGGATGAAGAAATGCGGCGGCGGGATCAGGATTTTCAACAGTACAAAATAGAAAATGGTAGTGCCCTGAAGGAAAGGATCGAGTAAGTTACTATTAGAGAGAAGTGTTTATCATAGCGTGATCTGACAGTAGAGATTCCCCATTGTCCTAATTGTGGCTCAAAAGAAGTTAGTCGGAACGGTCAAAGTCGGCATGGCAAACAAAACTATAAATGTCGAGAATGTGGTCGTCAATTTGTTTTAAATCCGGCATGGAAACCTATTACAAAAGAACAAAGGGAGTTAATGTCACGGATGCTACTTGAACGTATTTCTCAGGCGGGGATTGCTCGGGTACTTCAAGTGTCAGAAGATACAGTGCAGCGATACGTTAATAGCCAAGCGGCTGCTGTTAAGAAGCAAGTGGAGGTGACTCCCAAGGAAAAAAAGCGCTTGAGTGTTCAGATGGATGAGTTATGGTCATTCGTTGATAGTAAAGGAAATCAGCAGTGGGTCTGGCTGGCATTGGATGCCCAGACTAGGGAAATTGTTGGGGTACATATTGGAGATCGTAGCGCAGTATCGGCTCAAGCTTTATGGAATTCAATGCCACCAGTGTACCGTCAATGTGCAGTAATTTATACCGATCATTGGAGTGCTTATGATTCTGTATTGTAAGCGTAAACGTCATCAGAGTGTAGATAAAGATAGTGGTTTGACTAGCTATATCGAGCGCTTTAATTGTACTATTCGACAACGAGTATCTCGACTGGTAAGAAAGAGCTTAGGCTTCTCTAAAAAATTAGAAAATCATATTGCTGCTATTTGGCAGTTTGTGCATCATTACAATGCTAATTTACAACTCTAAATGCCTACTTTTCTTTGAATTCAGTTTTATTCTCTCGATCCTTTCCTTCAGGGGACTACCCATTTTACATCCAAAATGCTGAAAGGAAGACAAGGGAATCGATAGAAAAAAATTTGATGGGATTAGCAGCACAAGCTCGCGTGACTGGGATTCACATTATTTACTGTAGCCAGCGACCGACACCAGAAGTCATTCCGAGCCAGATATCAGATAATATGGATGAAAGACTTATTTTCCGAGTCCAACCCGCTGCTAGTCAGAGGTTACTTGACGATGATCGAGCTGCAAGTTTACCTGTAGAACCCAGAGGAAGAGCAGTTTACCGAGGGTCAGAACCAGAATTGACAATTGTTGCTACTCCTTTCGTTCCTGATGAAATATGGGAAAATTAGTTGCGTTAGTTTAGAATAAAATTAATAGTTTTTGGAGTGAGAGCATGGCATTACTAGATCAAATAGAAGACTTTCAGGCAACGATGGATAAAGTCATGGAATTGGTGGAAGACACCAAAGCATTAGCTGGAAAAATCCCTGATACATCTATCTCTGAATCGCCTGCTTTAATGAAAACGCTTTTTGATATGTGTGCTGATGGTATCAAAACTCTCAATGATGCTATTGGAGAAGCTGAGGACATCCAGAAAACGTTAGGGAGATAATGGGAATCAACCAAGAGAGCGATGTGCTTCAGTCAATGCTCCGTCAAGTTATTGATGGCTTGGCTGAGGTGCAAACTCGTGCTAAATATTTACCCGATCGCGATATATATGAGCTAAAGCGAGAGATTTCTGACATTCTGGAAATCTGCCATGAAGAAATGAGCCACCTAAAAACCAGTCAGAATCAGATAGAGTTGATTCAGGCGATGATTGGGAATCAGAGTGGTGGATATGCGGAAGCCCGATCGCCCTTATTGCCAACAGCAACATTAGCCACTAATCTTAGTAGTGGATTATCGCTAAATTCTGTTGTGACACAATCATTTTCAAATAATGTTCCCAGCCCTCGCTTTTTCAATCAATCCCCAGCGACTCTTGATGATGAACTTCGATCGGCAGATGAGTTAGGCATCAAACCCATTAAAGTGGGAGAATCAGGATTTGACGATATAATTAATGAAGGGACTGTCAAATGGGCAGTAACAAAAAACCTAGAACTCCTTGTAATTCCAAAGTTTTTAGATGTTAACAATGAAATTTACCACACAGTTATAACTCGCGGTCAGCCTGTCTTGGCTGCGGGAGAAGCCGAGATTGTGGGTAGTAACGGTTCATATATTTTGCTAAAAATCAGCAATCACAGCGGGCATTTCCAACCCACTTCAGAAAGTTTAGAACTAGGAATTACAGCCTTTAGGCAGCAAGGAGTTGATATAAGTCATTATGATAGAGAAGGTGCGATTCGTTTAGCCGAAACCTGAAAGGGGGGATGGCTAGCAGCGATAGGGTAAACCCACCAGGTTTAGAGTT
>NZ_JAUBRH010000131.1:0-199 GCF_036701775.1 Microcoleus sp. N9_A2
AATTAATTACGACATTGAAAGAGAAGAAAAAGCCGTCGTAGAACGACGGGGCTTCAGACCCCGCTTTTTGGTGAAATGTTGGATTAATGACTGTCAGCTATTAACCAATGACTACTAATTAGTCGAGTAGGATGTGCACTGCGCACCAAAAGATAAACATTGTACTTGGATCTGGTATCATAACTAATGACCAATGACT
>NZ_JAUBRH010000131.1:299-2761 GCF_036701775.1 Microcoleus sp. N9_A2
ACTGACTACTGACTACTGACTACTGACTACTGACTACTGACTACTGACTACTGACTACTGACTACTGACTACTGACTACTGACTCTCATTATGCAATTTATCGATCGAGCGGATGTTCAAGTCGCAGCCGGCAAAGGCGGCGACGGTATGGTAGCTTTTCGCAGAGAAAAGTATATACCAGCGGGCGGGCCAAGCGGTGGCACCGGCGGGCGGGGCGGTTCTGTGTTTATGGTGGCGGTGGAAAGCCTACAAACGCTGCTAGATTTCCAATACAACCGGATTTTTAAAGGTCAAGACGGGAAGAAGGGCGCGCCGAAGAATATGACTGGGGCTTCTGGGGACGATCGCACGATCGAAGTTCCCTGCGGTACAGTAGTTTACGACGCGGAAACTCAAGCAATCTTAGCAGATTTGGTGACGCCGGGACAGACTTTTTGCGTAGCTAAAGGTGGCAAAGGCGGTTTGGGAAATAAGTGTTTTTTGACCAATTCTAACCGGGCTCCAGATTATGCGATGCCGGGAAAAGAAGGAGAACACAAGTTTTTGCGGCTGGAATTGAAGCTGTTAGCTGAAGTGGGAATTATTGGTTTGCCGAATGCGGGCAAATCGACGCTAATTTCTGCTTTATCTGCTGCTCGCCCCAAGATAGCAGATTATCCGTTTACAACTTTAGTCCCGAATTTGGGCGTAGTCAGAAAACCCAGCGGCGACGGTACTGTATTTGCTGATATTCCGGGATTAATTGAGGGAGCGCACGAAGGTGCTGGTTTGGGTTACGAGTTTTTGCGGCACATTGAGCGGACTCGGTTGTTGCTGCACTTGATTGATATTACCGATGAAGATCCGATCGCCAATTACGTCACAATTCAGGAAGAGTTAAAGGCTTACAGGCGTGGTTTAGCCGATAAACCGCAGATTTTGGCTTTTAATAAAGTAGATGCGATCGACCTCGAAAGCGAAGAAATCGCTAATTTAATCAGCAGACTTAAAGAAATTAGCGGCGCTCCTATTTTGTTGATTTCCGCCGTTAGTAGAGTTGGATTGGATGAATTGATGCAGCAAGTTTGGCAAAAACTCGACGAGATGAACGAAAAAGAGGCCGCGGAACAGTTAGCAGTCGCGAGTGTTTAATCGCTTTCCGGTTCGTGGAATTTCCGTGAATGGGTAGGTATTTTTTGGAGGGGTCAAATCTTTCGGCTGTATGGCTGGTGCGGCAAGGGTTTGAGCCTCAATGGTATCATAAAATATCTTGGACATCTATCTACGAAGTCAGTTTTTACTAAGTAAATCTTTAATTTCTTCAATAGTAAATGGAGGATATTTCCTATGAATCATTGCATGACAGTTAGGACATAGTGGACGTAAATCTTGAATAGGATTAACTTCATATTCTTGATTAATTTCAGCTAAAGGTATTATATGGTGAACATGAATAAAACCTTTGCCTATTTCTCCAAAAACTTTTTCAAAGTTAAACTTGCAAACATAACAATTTAGCCCATAATATTCAATACATTTTTTGCGAGCTGGATTATTTCGTTCATAAGCATTAACTTTTATTTGACGGATAGAACCTTCTTTAAAAGTTTTAGTTTCCTCTACTTCTCCGACTTCATCAGGAAATATTAGTGTATCCGATGATACGCTAAAAGAATCGAAAAGCTGTTCAAAATCAAGCTTGGGTGTGGTTAAAATTTTGCCAACTAAAACATAGAGTTCTTCTTCAGAATATTCTTTAAATCCTTCATAAATTTCTTTCTCAAAACGCCATAACTCTCTCTGCCACCAGCCTCTACGCCTATTTTCATGATAAGGATCAAAGGCATCTCTCAAATTTTTGATTGTATTAGCGGAAATTCCAAGTAGAGAGCCTATTTTTTCATGGGTATCAGTCATATTACCAAATCCCAATTTCTGATAAGCATCTCTATCAAATCTTGAAAGATAATAAGCTACTATATAAGCATAGGGGGAATTACAATCACCCAAGGAGTCTCTAAGCCTATTCCAGTTATAAGGTTTTTTCACAATTAAAATTATTCATTTGTTTTGTAATACCACTTATCTAAATTATTGGTACAATCTGCATCGTTAAGTTGATTTTATACAATCACCTACTGTTTATGTGGTTTGTGGGCGGGGTGCTGGATATTCCCCAATACTGATAAGTTGCTCGCGTTCGAGGATGCGTTCTAGGAGGTTAAATTGCAGAATTTTAGCGGTTACGCGCCCTTCTGGTGTCCGTGGGACGATTGCTCCTCCTTCTAGCCGAAAATGGTCTGACCATTCCTGGAGGCGGGGATTAAAAAAGGGAGTTAGCTGTCCTGTCTCAGGGTCGATGGAACCTAGGTCAGTTCCTTTGAAACGGTTGCAGCAAGGACAGGATAAGTAGGTAGGCGGGAAAAAACATATCTATGTAACAAAACATTAAGTTACCTAATTGGAGTTAAACTTAAGACGTT
>NZ_JAUBRH010000132.1:0-2579 GCF_036701775.1 Microcoleus sp. N9_A2
ATTAAAGTCAGTGAAGGAGTCGCCTCCTCCACTGCTCTCCAAAACGGAACGTGATAGTTTCCCATCATTCCGCTCCTCAATAAAACGGCTGTTGTCATCAGTACGTCATTACCAACATATCGTTTTCCCACGCCCACAGGCTTGGTTCCACTGGTGGCTTAGGTTTAGCGCTTTTGCAGCTAGATTTGTTACCGAGACTACCATCATTGGCAGTCTTTGTGTCGTGGCAATGTCGATGGAGTAGCTGCCAATTATCATACGATTCCTTTCCACCTTTCGATTTGGGGATGATGTGGTCAACTTCAATCGAATCTCCATCTTTGAAGTAGTTATCGCAGTGAGCGCATTTCCCTTTTTGTCGTTTGAGTAGTTTGGCTACTCTTACAGGTATTTCGGGGTGTACTCCCATTCTTGAACTCCAATATATCCAGTCCCCGTCATAGGGTGATACCATCCCTTTTACTTTTACATAGCGCTTTATTTCAGTGGAGCTATGTTGTATTAGCCTTAGAGGATTGTTACCCTCTCCGGTTGCGAACACCCAGTTATTGCCTTCTACGGTTTTGAAGTATTTACGGCGTATCCACCCTTTGCCTTTGTTCCTATGACGATGACGACCCCACTTCAGAAGCTTCCAAACCACTAAGTGCCACAACTTTGAAAATATTTTTTGACTGACGACTGTTGAGAAGTAGTTGCACCAACCCCGTATGATAGGAGTGAGATTCTTAATTAAAGTCGCTTGGTTTGACCCACGCGATTTATTTATTACTTCAGCAACTTTTCTGTAGTGCTTTTTCTGACTTTCTTTACTGGGGGTGATAATAGTCTTAAATCCGAGGATTTTACCCTTTACTTTGCCTGAATTGTGTTTCCCAACAGGGAATTGCCTGACGTTGAATCCTAGGAAGTTGAATCCAGGTTGTTCATCATCTAACTTGTTCAGGGTGTGAGCTAATCTTGTCTTACTCGGCTTTAGTTCTAACCCAATGCCACTCAACCACTTCTCTATCTCTACTTGACACAGCTTTACAACTTCTAAATCCTCATGAAGGACTACAAAATCGTCCGCATATCTTATCAATGAAATCGATTTGAGTTTGTCTCGCAATCCAAGATTATAACCACGATAGTCTTTCATCTCGAATTTTGGGGCTAAACCCATAATCAATTCCTCAATCCCATGTAAGGCGACATTGGCAAGTAGAGGTGAAATTACCCCGCCTTGTGGTGTACCTTCATCAGTTGGGAACAGCTCGTTTCCATCCATAACACCAGCTTTTAACCAAGCTCGGATTTGTCTCCGTAGGGTAGGATAAGTATTCAATTTTTTGAGAAGTACATCGTGATTAATACGGTCGAAGCATTTACTGATATCGGCATCCAACACATACTTGGATTTTTTATTAACCGCACAGAATATTGCTCCTATCGCATCGTGGCATGAGCGTCCAGGTCTGAACCCGTATGAGTTAGGTTCAAATCGCGCTTCCCATTCTGGTTCTAACACCAGTTTGACTAACGCTTGCAAAGCTCGGTCTTCCATTGTCGGTATACCTAAAGGTCTTTCCTCATCTGTCCCTGGTTTGGGTATCCAAACTCGGCGTGTTGGCTTAACCTTTGAACCCAATGATATTTTATTTATCAAGGCGAAACGTTGCTTTGGGGTCAGCGATTTAACGCCATCCACACCTGCCGTCTTCTTACCGCGATTATCCTGAGTTACCCGACGAACCGAAGCGGCTTTTGCTGCCCAAGAACTTATCAACAGTTTCTGGAGTCTGCGTACTAGCTTGACATCACCACGATTAGACGCTTGATATATCCGCTTTTGCAATTTAAAAACGTTACGCTCTAGCTTTCGCCAGTTGATATCGTTCCATTCATACATCGGTTTTTCTGCCGTGTTCATAACATATTCATTGCTACTTGTAGCTATATCATCCGTATTACCGTGAGTCCGTTAGCATATCCTCATCATTACAATGAGGCGTTGGCTTTTGACTCAATCTCTACCACCTGTTACCTGGAAATCCAGATGTTTCGTCTTAGCTGACTGCTCGAAGTATTCGACCTCTCCGAGAGTAATCAGGTGGTTTACTTCGTTCCTCATAACCATTGGTTTGTTCCGTTAGGATGTCACCTCTTCACCGAGTTTTTTGGGTAACGTAGGTATGCCGATACAAATTCGCATACCACCCTGTACTAATGCCCTTTTTGGGACTACCAGCGCATGAAGCCTTATTTCGCTGGTTCGGCTTAACGGTGATTCAGGCAGTGACTTCACTTTCGTTATCCATAGAAACTTGCTTACGGGATACCACTTTAGGCTAGTAGCTCTTTCCGCTTTTATCCCCGCTTCACCGATTGAGGGCTAGTCGCTACAGTGGGGGATATGCTTTCACCTCTACGTTTGAGGGGCAGGGCTTGACGTTTTCTAGGATACTGACGCTCACCTGCAAGGTTATGAAGTTGTCATCTACAAGGGATTAAAGTGCGAACTCAATCCTGATGGATTACCCTGTAGAAGCCAGTCATCCCCCGATTTCTCGGTTTCGACTGAACGAATCGCACTTGTA
>NZ_JAUBRH010000133.1:0-2575 GCF_036701775.1 Microcoleus sp. N9_A2
TTTTGAGCAACAGCTTGCCTGAGATTCAAAGGTGGCTACTTCTAGCTGTGCTCATTTTTTAGTCTAAACTACAGTATGTTAGGAACATCAGATAAATGGATTGAGAGAGTATTGGGCAAAAAAAATGTTTGCGAAATGCCTAACTTTTTTCCATGTAACAATTTCAAATAAAACAAGTTTGGTTAATTATTTGATGATTTTTGTGGATAAATTTTAAGTTTTAATTGTGGATGCGATCGCCATCCGGTGAGACAATACATAACGGAGAGCGGCATGAAAAATCTGACTTGAGCGCGATATTTGGCAACGCGACGGCGTGCTATACCCATATGTGCATCTAAAAATTACTTTATGAAATCCCCAAGACTGTCCGACACGACAAACTCAGCCTCAACAAAGGAAAACCGGCTGCACTTAGAGCGACTGGTGAGCGCTGCGGCACTGACACCCGCAGAAATCAATGCTGGCAGCGATGCAGTTAGCGGGTTGACTCAAACCCCCAAATCCCTGCCTCCAAAGTATTTCTACGACGATCGCGGCTCGAAGCTGTTTGAGTTGATTTGCCAGTTGCCAGAATACTACCTGACACGCACTGAAACGGCTATTTTGCAGCGGTGCGCGGGGGCGATCGCAAATTTAACAGGCCCCTGCGAAATTGTCGAACTCGGCAGTGGCAGTTCCACCAAAACTCGGATTCTCCTCGATGCTTACAGTCAACTGGAGTATCCCCTGCACTATTTGCCGATCGACATCAGTCCTACTATCCTAGAAAGCAGCGCTTGTCAACTGTTGGCAGATTATCCGTCGCTCCAGATTCACGGACTTGTCAGCACTTACGAATTAGCCTTAGCTAAAATTGCACCGTCGCCGTTGCCAACCCGAATGATTTGCTTTCTCGGCAGTACCCTCGGCAATCTCAACGCTCAAGAATGCGATTTATTCTTCTCGCAAATTGTCGGTGCATTGCAGCCGGGAGAATATTTTTTGTTGGGAATTGACTTAGACAAATCTAAGGATATTTTAGAGCCTGCCTACGATGACAGTCAAGGAGTAACAGCGGCATTTAACTTGAATATGCTGCGGCATTTAAATCGAAGGTATGAGGGGAATTTTGATTTAGCGCAGTTCGAGCATTGGGCTTTTTACAATCAAGAGGAATGTCAAATTGAAATGCACTTGAAAAGTAAAAAAGCGCAAAAAGTTCAGTTGCGCGCTCTCAATTTAACGGTTGACTTTGCAGCGGGAGAAACTATCCGCAGCGAAATATCGCGCAAGTTTAATCTCAATACTGTAAAGGAAGAACTTTCGCACCGCGGTTTAATGCCGGTGCAAGTTTGGACAGATCCAAATCAGTGGTTTGGCTTGATGCTTTGTCAGATGTCAGTTGACAGTTGACAGTTGACAGTTGTCAGATGTCAGTTGACAGTTGACAGTTGGCAGTTGGCAATTGTTATTTGTTATTTGTTTTGAATATCTCCCAATAATCAGTAACTACTGACTACTGACTGCTGACTACTGACTAATAACGTTCGCGAGCGGGGACAGCACTATGACTACTGACTACTGACTACTGACTACTGACTACTGACTACTGACTAATTAACAAATCGGCCGCTGTCCGGGTTTGACGGCGTGAATGTACTCGCTGCCGGAGGTGGGCCATCCCCGCTTATAATAAGCTTCCTCCGGCTTTCCCCAGCCCAACTGCAACAAAATTTCTAGAAAATCCAACTTTTCCCACTTCGAGAGACTGGCCCATTCTGTGCGCTGGGCTATAGCCTCTACATCAACCGGCTCGATCGATCGAAAATCCTTCCCGCTGTTAATGCTTAAATATAAATCCATCCCGGCAGTTACCTGCTGCCAGAATTCCAACATAGAAATCTTAGCTGCCTTCAACGTAATCAAATCAACCGGTAGAGCTATTAATTCGTCATCCACTGCCGGATAGCGTAGAGTATTGCCTTTAACCGCCATTTCCCGCCAAACAATCCCAGAAACTTGATGTTCCCGCTGGTATTCGTGCACGGCAGCCTTAAAATTTTGATAGGCAGTGAACTTCTGAACGCCCTCAGATTTGAGAAAGCGGTCAATCACGGGGTTGCCTGTAGCAGGAGTTTCAGTCAAATTGAGACGCCGCCCATGCAAGCAGGCTTGGCGCTCTTCTTCGAGGATTTTAATGAGTTCCGCCGTGCTGTAGACCTTGGACATCTTTATTCAGGCAAAATCAAGATATTGGCTGATATTCGGCTGGTTTTCTCGACTAATCTTCGGTAAAGATAGTTTGGCTGTTCTGGGCAATATTCAGTTTTGCCGTTATTCTAACTTTTCTTGCTGCTTAATTCTAGTTTGATAGTTTACAGGAGTCGAGCCGCGAAATCCCGACAGCCTCTTAAAAAAAGCAGTTAAGAGGGTATCGAATCACGAACTAGAGTGGGAACTGCACCGCAGACGTACCTCGCGGGATTTTTCGCCAAAAACAAAGCCCCCTCCTTGGAGCTACCGTGTACACACAAGTCCAGCTAGACTGGGTTTGAGAAGTTAGAAACAAAATAAATCATGGAAAATCCCATCC
>NZ_JAUBRH010000134.1:0-2524 GCF_036701775.1 Microcoleus sp. N9_A2
TAGGGTTTCATGATGAGACTCCTCAAAAGACTGGACATAGAGGTATTATCCTCCATCCTTTACATAAAAGCACTACCAACAAAAGATGTAACCACGTTACCGTTGACGCACTGCATACGGTTTACTTCTACAGGTCCTCCATACACGAGGCCAGTAGTTCTACCACCACCAAGGTCTCGTCCATCTGGACTGCGGTAAATGCGTCCCCCTCTAAATGCCGTAAAAATAGCATTTTGGCACACTATCATCACATTAACAGTTCCAGATCCCTTGTAAACTAGCTCAGTCCTGCGACCACCACCGAGGTCTTGTCCGTCTGGACTGCGGTAAATGTACCCTGGAAACGCAGTGTAAACTGCACCATTGTATTGAGTAATAGCTACAGCTCTTCCGCTACCGTTGTAGACTACCACTGGATTAGTCCCATTTGCAGGATAAAAGAAAATTTGACCGTTTGACCGAACTTCATACCGACCGTTGGGGGCTTGTGCTTGGGCACTAGACAAGCTGACTGAATATAAAGCAGCGATCACTGCTGCCAAAGTTAGACCCGTTGCGATGGCCTTCGAGAACTGTTTGGAAGAAAACGTTGCGATTTTCATTGCGATTGTGAGTCTATGTAATAAATGGTTGTTGTGGTATTAATTGTCCCGTAGTTGCAGTACAATACTCTTCCTGGTCGGCTTATCCCGCACGTCTGCGGTTTAAATCTGAACAGTTTGAACTACTTTTGCTCTGCCTTAACCCAACTAAAACCAAAACCCGATCGCCCTGTCAGTCGGATTGAGTCGGAACTTTTCCAGAAAAATTTGCCCAAATGTCTGAAAGATCGGATAATATCGGAAAAACCAGCCTATCTGACCGATCGATAAACATCGCAAAAGCCTGAAAACTGGTAGATGAAATTCTGTTCACCAATACAGGCGATGAAACTAATTTTTATCCTTTTCCACATCATAAACCGATCGCACAAAACTGCAAAGGGAAAAAGAGACGGAAAAAGACGGGTATTTCGGAAATTGGGATTCAAGGCGGAAAAAGACGGAAAAAGACGGAAAAAGTCGGGTATACTAACTATAGTTCTCTGACACCCCTACTGATGAACACCGCCGATATCTTGCAATTTGTAGATAAAGTGCTTAGCGCGAAGACAGGCAAACATCTAAATGACTTGCAGCGTAAAATTATCGAGGGAATACTGAATCGACAAAAGTATTCTGATATTGCAAATACTTATGGTTGTACGGCGGGTCATGCTAAGGATGTAGGTTACGATCTTTTGCAAATGTTATCTGATGCTTTTGATGAACCAGTTGATAAAGGTAATCTGGAATCTGTTCTAGAACGGCAATTAAATCTGAATATAAATTTTGGCGATCGCAACACTACTAATTTTTGGGATAGCAACACAATTAATTATATCAATAGTTGCTCAGAATTACCCACTCCTACCCCAGATAAAAGTCAGCCTGCAACTCCTGACTACCAGGATGGCACTAATCAAGTTAAAATTGAAATGGTTGGTAAATTACGACAGTTGGGATTAAAGGATGAGCAAATTGCAGAGGTGTTAGGGTTAGCCTTGGAGGTCGTGAAGCAGATGGATTGAAAAAAATGAGTTTATTAAAAGTGTAGTAAGGGTTCATCAGCTCAATTGTTGTACGCCAACCGCATCTGTATTTCTGTAAAAAATTTCTGCTACCCCTTTTAAGTATGCTTTTAGCTGCTGTTTATCTGAGGGTATCATTTTCTTGATATCATCCTTTTTTTACAGTTTTACTAGATTTTTCATTTTAGCCATTTTTTAAGGAATTTGCCAAACTGAGCTGCACCCTTTTTGGATTTTTGGATATTCGATCGCTCTTCTCAATGCAATCGCTAACTTTGACCCATTGAGAAGAGCTTTCTATTGTTTTCAGGAAGCAGATAGAAAATGCCTAACCTTGATTGACTGCGCTGGGTTCCATGAACATAGTTTCCCAAATGTGGCCATCTAAATCCTGAAAGCCATGACTATACATAAATCCGTAGTCTTGCGGTTCATTGTAGGTCGTTCCGCCAGCAGCAACTGCGTTGCGAATCATTTTATCCACTTCTTCTCGGCTCTCGGAAGACAAGCATACTAGCACTTCTGTACTCTTGGTGGCATCGCAAATTGGGTTGGGTGTAAATTCCTTGAACTTGGCTTCTGTCAAGAGCATGACGAAGATGTCTTCGCTCACAACCATACAAGTGGCAGTTTCGTCAGTAAATTCGGCGTTAAAACTGAATCCAAGTTTAGTAAAAAATTCGACAGACCGATCGAGATTTTTGACGGGTAAATTCACGAAAATTTTAGTAGCCATGTTTTCTCCTTTTTAACTTCGATCGCAAGGTGAAACATTAACGATTTTTCGCTAATGTTTGAATAGAAGAGTAACGCTGTGAGCAAACTTGAAAGGATTAGGTAGGGCTTGCTGAATAAGTTCGAAAAAATCGCGTAGGCGAAGCCAGCCGCAGGCATCGCACTTGATGGGCAATTCAA
>NZ_JAUBRH010000135.1:0-2476 GCF_036701775.1 Microcoleus sp. N9_A2
TTTGTTAGGGTCGAACGGGGTATCGCTACCCCGAACTCCCATGCAAAACCGGACGTGATAGTTTCCCGTCATCCGGCTCCTCGACTGTTTGGCGCTTGTCATGCGTACCTCTTTCCCATTAAGGGTTAGGGGGCTAGAAATAAGATTCATCACTTCTCATCTCCCACTCTTTTGGTTCCCATTTGGCGTGAATAATGTCGTGGCAGTGTCTATGTACGGCTGTCAGATTTGTCTTCTTGTTGTTGCTTCTGTTTCTATCTATGTGATGTACTTCAATTAGACAATCTGACGTGAAGTACAGACCGCAGTGCGAACACTTCCCATCTTGCTTTTTAATAAGCTCGGATAATTGTTTGGGAGTTTCAGGGTATTCCCCTTTTCGCTTGCTCCAGTAGACCCAATCTCCGTCATAAGGGCTTATTTCACCCTTCACCTTTGTGTGTCTGGTTATTGGAGTATCGCCATGCTTGGCTAGACAATGCTTGCCATTTTTGGTGGCGAATACCCAATTATTATTTCCTTTGGTTGTCCAAGTCTTGTCGGCGCTTTCATGACGGTAAATTGCCCATCCTCGTATTTGCTGATAGATGATGTGGTCTGCAAGTTGGAATATATCTTTGCTGCAAACCGTTTTGTAATAGTTCGACCAGCCCCTTATCACGGGGTTTAGTGTTGCAATTAAGGCATCTCGCGATGAACCTTTGTGCTTATCGATTAGGTCGCCTACTTTAGATAGATGGACTTTCAGCTTTTCCTTGGATGGTGTGATGATGGTTTTAAATCCTTGCTTAGACGCATACTCCCCTACCTCGAACTGTCTAACATTAAATCCGAGGAAGTCGAACCCTATGTTGCCTCCTTCTTCAACTAGAGTGTGTGAGAGTCTGGTTTTTTCGGGTTTTAATTCCAAGCCAATGCCACTGAGCCATTCTGCTGTTATCTGCATACATCTTTGGACGACGGCTTTATCTTTGTGTAGAATTACAAAGTCATCAGCATAGCGAACTACTGTTAGGGTCATTCGCTTAGAGCGTTTGCTCTGTTGTCTGCCGTAGTTATTTTTCATATCTACGGTTTCAACGTATTGGAGTAGCCGATTTTCCAAGCCGTGGAGGGCGATGTTTGCTAGCAAGGGCGATATAACCCCGCCTTGCGGCGTTCCCTCAGATGATTGACTGAACCCTTTCTTTTTATTGCGATTAGCGTATTCGCTCCAGTCAATCACTCCCGCTTTCAACCATGCCCGAATTTGACGGCGGATGGTGGGGAATGTATTTAATTTTTCTAGCAGCGCTTCATGGTTTATTCGGTCGAAGCATTTGGCAATGTCGGCATCTAGCACGTATTTCGGCTTCTGCTTGATTGCTCCATATATTGCTTCGATTGCGTCGTGGCATGACCGCCCTGGTCGGAATCCGTAGCTGTTTGGCTCGAATTTTGCTTCCCATTCCGGCTCTAAGGCTGCTTTTACCAGAGCTTGGGATGCTCTGTCGTTCATTGTGGGTATCCCTAACGGGCGTTTTTCGTCTCTACCAGGTTTATCAATCCAGACTCTCCTGACAGGTTTAGCCTTTTGGTTTAACCTCAGTTGGCGTATAAGTTCTAGCCTTTGTTTGGGGATTAAACTCTTAATCCCATCTATTCCAGCCGTTTTCTTGCCCCGATTATCCTGAGTTACCCGACGAACGGCTAATGCCTTAGCCGACCAAGACCTCATCAAAGTCTTTTGAAGCCTACGGACTGCTTTGACATCCCCACGTTGAGAGGCTTTGAATATGCGCTTTTGCAACTTAAAGACTATCCTCTGTATTTTTTTCCAGTTGATATCCTTCCATTCCACTTCTGTCTGTATTGACTCAGTATTAGACGTATTCATTGCTACTTGTTCCTATTCATTTCCAAACAATCGTGAATCTGTCAGCGTATCCTCGCCATTAAAGCGAGGCATTGGCTTTTGATTCAATCCTGCCCCCGTACATCATCTGGCTAGCTACCTACTCAGGCATCGACCTTCCTGAGAGATGTATGGGGGTTATCCCGTTCCTAACGACCATTGATTGAATCTTTAGAGCGATGCTATTCACCGGGTTTATGGGAAATGCTTTGTTGGTCGGCTAAACACCCGCCAACTCCCTATCCTTGCCCTTTTGGGACTCCCAGTGTGATCAACCTATTTCACTGGTTATACTTAACGATGATTTAGACACATCTTCGCTTGCGCTGCTCATGGATTCCTGCTCGAAGGGATTCTCAGTTAGGTTGCCGAGTTACCTCCTTCTTGCCCCGCTTTACCTCTAGGGTTGCTACGCCTAGAAATAGGGGTAATGCTTTCACCACTGCACCTGTGGGGAGGGACTTACACCCTCAAGGTCGTTAAGTTGTCAAGGTTCGTTTCAACCCATACGAAAGGCTGATTCCTTGCTCCGCCTACACTTTAAGCCGTTAGGCTTTCCGTTTTCGCGGAAACGGGTCGCAC
>NZ_JAUBRH010000136.1:0-2437 GCF_036701775.1 Microcoleus sp. N9_A2
CACAACCGCTCATGTCAGATTTTTTGTTTCCTACCCTTCTAGCATAACTGGGGTTATATTTAATTGCAAGCCCCTAATCTTGAAGATTTTTTCCGTCGAGAAACCCGTTTTTTAACAGTGGGATAGCACGGTGCCTTAGTACGTACCTTTCCTTTTTCCCAGCAGTCGAGATTTTCCCCTATGTTTAGGAATTTTCGTGGGAGTACCAATGTCAACTAAAACCTACAACATTGATTAGACCTCTTGCAAAAAAAATCTATGCTATAATAGAAAGTTTTCAATTTAATCCCCCTAGAGCTAACTCATAATTATAAATTGCTGATAACAAATTACAACGCAGACCATAACGGCGACGACGATTCCGATAACGACTCGACAAGATTTTAAAAATTTTCAGACTCCGGTTAACGTGTTCAATAACAATTCTTTCTTGTGCTAGAGCTCTCCTTGTAGTCTTTTTCTAAGAGAGAAAGTTTCCCATTTTTAGGTTTCTTTCTAGGAATATAACTATTGGAATGATAATCTTTTATGCCTTGATACCCACTATCTTGTAAGCTATCTGTTTCGGGATGAAAATGGATTTTACTTTTTTTAAACAAGCTAAAATCGTGGCAATGTCCTTGCCCAAAAGCAGTGCAAATAATTGCTCCTGTCTCTTGATTAATGACCAATTGAGTTTTGAGGGTATGACATTTCTTCTTGCCTGAATAATATTTTTTCTGTTTTTTTTTGGGTCGTTCAATAGCTGTTTCTGTGACATCGATCGCCACGACTGCTGGATAATCAGAGTTTTTGAGTAATGCTTTTTTCCCAGGAAGACGGAATTTTCCAGTTTTCATTAAAGTTGATTCGATGTCAATTACAATTCGGCAAATAGTTGATTCAGATACTCCCCAATTTGTCGCAATATGAAAATATGTTCGATATTCTCGCCAATATTCCAATGCAACTAAGACCTGTTCTTCAAGAGTTAGGATAGTCCCACGCCCTCTTCTGTCTTTATGATTTTCTGACCTGAATTCTTCCAAGGCTTTAACCATTACTTTTAAAGTTTCAATTTTGACACCAAATCTACGTTTAAATTGATGAGATGTCTCTCTTTAGATAAGATTGATTTTTCATGATTTACTGATTGTGCAACAACCAATATAAGTTTCTAGTATCTTATCCTGTTTCTAGCAAGGCAAGAGTAAAAATAAGTTAAGAGTTGGGATTCAATCCAGTAAAGCAAAACTTTCCATTAATTATATCATAAAATTATTTTGCAAGAGGTCTATTGGGCAACACGTCAGTCGAGTTAAATTGATATTAGCAGATTGCCAAGGTAGTATATTCTCGACGACTAAATCCCTAGCCAGCCCAAGTTGCCAACTCATCAATGGCATTAAATCGCTCCAGCGCTCCGATTGTTCGGGAGTTCTCAAGTTAGGTAATGTCCAATGTAATCGTTGCTTGGCAAATCTCTACCAATGATCCACTCCAAAACGTCGTAAATACTTAAACCAGACTGTTTCGCTTAGGGAGAGTTCGTTCTCCCACCCAAGCCAACCACAAGGGTGGAAACGGCTGACCGTTTGACATGGGATTCATTCTTAAGGGCCAGGATTAAATTTACTCGATGTCCAGGCGCACGATAAAAATGTAAGTCAAGCCATTGACTGACTCGAACTTGTCCCAACTGCGGATGTTCGTCAATTTCAATCACAGCATCGGCTTCGAGCCATGTGGTTGGGTCATTGAGCCTCATTTTTGGTCCATGTTTTCGTGGTCTGCCACGACCACTATAGGCTGGTGGTGCTGACCACAAGCAGGCATTGCTTCGGACTCGCATTAAGCAATCAGCTTGAATGGAGGCTTGAGCCAATACCCAACTTGCATTGCCATATTCTCTCTATAAAACTGCTAAGACTGGATTGATGCTCTGTTCACAAACAAGTTTGAGTTGGGAAGCTGCTTTTTCTATTGGTGAAGACCAACTACTAATTCGTTCATGTAGTAGGGGTAATGCCCAACTTCCTTGTGCTTCGGGTATCCAGGCAATTGTACTGTACCCCTGTCCAATAATGACGCCCTCCTGATATTCATGGGTTCTGTCTTTTAATGTTTTAGCCTCTGGTCTCCCCCATGCCCGCGCGTGTCAATTGCGACTAAAACGTGTTCCGTTGCGGGTACTTGCTGTTCTAATTGCTGGAGATACAACATCATTAGTTTTTTCCGTTCAGGTCTACAGTCTTGCAATGCTTCGTAGACGCTTGACCATTGACGACTGAATAATGGACTGAGCGAAAATTCCGCCAAACAAGCCGCATTCCTTGTTGTCATTACTGCATCCATCAGCTCGAATGTGGCATCTTTCGCTCGCACCAATAACTCGTATGCTGCTTGACGAAAGTCCTTTAATCGTTCACTGTTCATTTAAGGAGTGGATAGGTTTTAT
>NZ_JAUBRH010000137.1:0-2410 GCF_036701775.1 Microcoleus sp. N9_A2
TTCAGGAGTTTTGACACCCTACTTGGCAAATCAGGATTTTTCCCCATTCTTGAACTCCAATAAACTAGGTCGCCATCGTAGGGGCTTTTATCACCTTTAACTTTCACATAGTCGTTGCTGCTACAAGCGAATTTACTATGCTTTAGTAACCGAAGGGGGTTCGCTCCCTCTTTTCTGGTTGAGAATACCCAGTTATCACCGCCAATGGTATGCCAATACCGTTTATGTCCTGCATTGATGTTTCCACAGCGGAATTTTGCCCAACGTCGAAGTTTCAGGTATGTGAGGTAATCTTGTTTAGAGAGTTCTCCAACGGTTTTAGCGTCAGAGTTTGTATAGAAAGAAGTCCATCCCCTTATTACAGGGTTTAAGTCTCTGATTAACGCCGATTGTGGCGATGACCTATGTTTTTTGATGATTCTTCCGATTTCCTCTTGGTGAGCCTTACTTGACTTCTTATTTGGGGTAATGAGTGTGTTAAAACCTAATATCTCACGTTGCAGATTTAAACTGCTCCGATGTTTTCCAGCAGGGTATTGCTGGATGTGATGACCTAAAAAGTCAAAACCAGCTTTACCATCCTCACTTAATTCATCCTTGAAAGTGTGAGTTAGCCTCGTCTTTTCAGGTTTTAATTCTAAACCCATGCCAACTAACCATTCCGAGATTATCTCTCGGCATCTTTGGACTACGAGCTTATCTTTGTGCATACACACGAAATCATCAGCGTATCTGATGAAGCTCAGGGACTTTTCTTTCATTAGCCAGCTACTTTGCATACCACGATTGTTTTTCAAGTCTATGGTTCTGGCGTATTCCATGAGTGTATTTTCAAGCCCGTGGAGAGCAATATTCGCCAACAACGGAGAAATGACCCCGCCCTGTGGCGTACCCTCAGATGTTGCAGTGAATACTCCATCGTCAATTACTCCAGATTTTAGCCAGGATTTTACTTGTCTCCTGACTTTGCCTTTTATGTTCAACTTTTGGAGTAGTTCATAATGGTTGATGCGGTCAAAACACTTGGCTATGTCTGCATCTAATACAAACTTCGCTTTATGTTGAATACAGTTTTTAATCTGTCTAATCGCATCGTGACATGACCTGCCCGGTCTAAAACCATAGCTGTTTGGCTCAAAAATTGCCTCCCATTCCGGCTCAAGTGCGGATTTTACTACGGCTTGTAAGGCTCTGTCGTACATTACAGGTATTCCCAGTGGGCGTTTTTCATTACTTCCTGGTTTTGGTATCCAGACTCTTCTAGTCGGTTTGGATTTTCCAGTTAGTTTTAATTCCCTTGCCAGTTCTAGACGAGCTGCTGGGGACAAGCTTTTGAACCCGTCCACTCCTGCCGTCTTTTTTCCCTGGTTGTCCTGAGTGACCCTTCTTACTGACAAAATCCTATTAGACCAAGACCTCATCAGCGTCTTTTGAAGTTTACGAACTTTCTTGACATCTCCACAACGGGAAGCAGCGAAAATGCGCTTTTGCAACTTGAAAACATATCTTTCGGCTTGACGCCAATTAATAGCTTTCCATCCCTCTGTATTTGTTTCCAAATCAGAATTAGGTTTGTTCATTACTAATTACACCTTTTCACTTAATCACCTTCGCGGTTTACGTCTGCATATCCTGGGCATTACCCCATCCCTTTTTCGGCATTACCTGTTATTTCAGGTTAGGCATTAGCTTCTTAAACCATCCCAACCTTTCGCAGCTTGTAGCCTGACAGCCTACCTCAACAATTATTTTTTTGAAGAGGAGCATACAAAAGGATTACTTCGTTCCTACTACTCATTGATTAAATCCGTTAGGGTTTGTCTTTCCGCCGGGGTTCTAGGTGGTGCGCTATCTCGGTCATTGAGTCCTGATAGTCCTTACCCTTGTCAGATATTCCTGACCCAGAAGCTCAAAGAAGTTCAAATTTCTTTGATTAGCTTATATCCTCTGGTACTGTCAATTACGACGGTTGTATCGACAATTCGTTAGCTTGCGCTTCTACCCCACGACTTCATTACTTTCGCAATGATTCGGTTATAGGATTTTTGCTGGCGGTGTCGGTATTCAGCTATCCCGATTGCCCGCGTTCACCCTCGCTTTACACAAAGGTTGTCAATCCTTGTGTAGAGGAAACCAGACTCATCTCTGGCTCTTTGTGTGCTTTCAATCACGCACCATGATGTCAGGACTTGGTTTATTTTGGATTTTGGTTATAATGTTGATTTGCACCTTCATCTTTCCCGCTTTCCCCTAGTGGTCTTAGCTAGATGCTCGACTAGGTTTTCTCACCTGCATGAATAGTAAGTTGTCGGCGATGGGGGATTAAAGTGCGACCTTTAACCCTAATGGGCTTACCCCATCGCTGCCAGCCATCCCCCCTTTCGGGTTTCGGCTAAACGAATCGCACCAA
>NZ_JAUBRH010000138.1:0-2380 GCF_036701775.1 Microcoleus sp. N9_A2
TGCGCCCAGCACTCGAAGCGATATATTTGTTCTACCTTGATTTTCAGCAGCCGCGCGATCACCTCTTTTGTCACAAACCGGCTCAATCTGTGTCTGGGGGTTGATTTTCTCGAAAATTTTGTTAACATGGTAATCAGATTCTTTGTAAAGAATAGATCCTTCGTAAAAAGTACAAACTTTTGTAAAGGGATTGAATTTGGATAGGCGATCGTCTTTTAGTTTTCCAGACCTGGGGGCGATCGCTTTTTACATTATAATTGTATGACCTATATCAATCATCTGTCAAGAGCTTATGGGCTTAATTAGATTACGGGTTCGAGAGTTTGCTGCTGAGAAAGGCTGGACGATCAAAGAGGTTTCAGAGCGATCGGGGGTAGTCTACAGTACGCTCAGAACCTATGCCCGATCGCCCGGATTAGCAACAATTGACGTGACCGCCTTGGACAAGTTGGCGAGGACTTTTGACGTGATGGTCGAAGATTTGTATGAGATTGTGGAAGATTAGTCGAGCGCTTTTTACGATAAAATTATCCAAAACTAAATCTAGTTTTCTGTCAATGGGTTTAATTAGATTGCGGGTTAAAGAATTTGCTGCTGAGAAAGGCTGGACGATCAAAGAGGTTTCTGAGCGATCGGGAGTCATTTACAGCACACTCACCACCTATTCACGTTCTCCGGGAATGGCAATGGTTGATTTTACTTGTCTGCTGAAGTTGGCACGTACTTTTGATGTGATGGTGGAAGATTTGGTTGAGGTCGTCAAAGAGTAGTCGATCGCTTTTTGGGATAAAACTATCCGATGATGGTACACCATCATTTGTCAAGTATGGGTTTAGTCAGGTTAAAAGTCAGAGAACTAGCTAGCGAGAAAGGCTGGACGCTGAAAGAAGTTTCAGAACGATCGGGAGTAATTTACAGCACCGTCAAACACTACGCCCGCTGTCCGGGAGTGTCAACCATTGACTTTATTTCTATACACAAATTGGCTCGCACCTTTGATGTAATGATTGAAGACTTGGTGGAAATTGTGCAGGAGTGAGCGATCGCTTTTTACGATAAAATTTTATCCCAGAGTAAATCTAGTTTTTTGTCAATGGGCTTAATTAAATTGCGGGTTCGAGAGTTGGCTGCTGAGAAAGGCTGGACGATCAAAGAGGTTTCTGAGCGATCGGGCGTAGTCTACAGTACCCTCAGAACCTATGCCCGATCGCCCGGATTAGCAACAGTTGACGTGACAGCCTTGCACAAGGAAAGCGAGTACTTTTGATTTGTCTATCGAAGATTTGTATGAGATTGTGCAGGAATAGTCGATCGCTTTTACGAACTAATTATCCAGTCAATATTATTCGACAGTTGCTAGCATCTGATTGACAGACTCACCCCGTTGTAGCGCTTCCCAATCAGATGTAACAGGTTGGTAATAACAGTAACACACCACAATTCGCTCCTCAGTATCGGAAGCAGAAAACTGCTGAACGCGAGTAACTACCCAATCTCCATCTTTCCCGTGGGTGACTCCATTACCGGGGTCAGATAGATTTTCATAATCGCGGGTTTTGTCCCCTACTTGAGGGATTTCTGGGTTTTCTTCCCAAGTCCAATTTTCCCAAAGTATATTAGTGAGACCGCCCCTCGGCATAAGCTGACGTTCTTCCCAGCCGGGAGCACTCATGCTTTCGGTTTTGTAGACAATCCAGATTTTTTTTGCCATTTTTTTAAAGACGATCGCACAATCGCGTTCAATACTTCGACTATATCAGAGATGAAAGCTCGTGCATCGGTTAAAATAGAGAAGTCAGTTTGTGATTAATAAGTCTGAATGCCTACGTTACTCCGAGTCGGCCCATACCGTTTCTTCTGCTATGCGGGCGATCGGGATGAACCACCCCACGTTCACGTTGAGCGCGATCGAGAAGAAGCTAAGTTTTGGCTTAGTCCAGTTCGCCTTCAAAATAATAAAGGCTTCAATCGTACAGAAATCAATGGCATTCAGAAACTTGTTGAAGAACATCAACAGCAATTATTAGCAGGTTGGAATGACTTCTTTAATGGTTGAATTGCTACAAATCCCCCAAGCACAAAACGTAGTTGTTACAGACGACGCGCTAACAGTCGATCTATCCGATGGTCGTACTATTTCTGTACCTTTAGCTTGGTATCCTCGGCTATTGCATAGCACACCAAACGAACGCAATAATTGGCGATTTATTGGTGGAAATGAGGGAATCCACTGGCCTGATATTGACGAAGACATTAGCATCAAAAATATTATTCTCGGTAAACCATCTGGAGAAAGTCAGAAGTCATTTCAGCGGTGGTTAGAGGAACGCGGGAAGATAGTCTAATAACAAATCTGGCTTAAATACCCTTCTTAGTCTCT
>NZ_JAUBRH010000013.1:0-169210 GCF_036701775.1 Microcoleus sp. N9_A2
CTCGACTTTTTTTGACGCTTTTATTGATTTTAACTATTTTACACTTATTCGGATATTTACAAAACCGGGATGCTCCCTAGGACGCTTTCTCAACTGTCACAGCTTATTCTTCCACACCTCAAAAACCTACCCACAATCAAAATAACATTCCACGATTGAGATATAGCAAGTATTTCGCTGAAAAAGCCTGGTTGGTTGCAACCCTTCCCTCGCACTGTTACTCATAACTAATTAACCTGGATTAATAGGACGATTACTTAACTGTCACAGTTTCTGGCTCCAGACTAAAACAACCTACTCACAATCAAAATAACATTTCACAAAGGCTCTCTTTATGTACAGTTTTGCAGGTTTTGGTGCGGGTACTGGCTTATTTTTATTGTTGGTTTTTGCCATTCTGCAATGGCTGCACGTCCCCGCCGGCAGTTTTATTGATTGGGTAATTGCCATTGCTATTTTTGAATGGCTGTTGCTGATAGTTACTGTTCCTTGGAATGTCCATTTTGAAGCTAAAGAAGTTTTAGCGCAAGCGGCTGAATCTACTAAAAAAAATATTGCTGTCGATCATGAACAAGTCAAATACGTTAATGTATTAGTTCGCCGATCGCTCTTTGTGGCGATCGGCCTGCATCTCGGAAGCGCGATCGTACTTTACGCCCTAGCCGCCACTGGAATTAGTGCTGTGGGCTATCTCAGTTCCGGTGCTGCACTGCTGTTAACTGTAATGCGTCCAGCTATCCGAGGTTATCAATATTTAGCCCAGCGGCTGAGAACTATCCGCAGCCAATTTTTGTACCCCCGCGAAGATATTGTCGAACTCCGCAGCCGCTTTGCAAGCTTAGAATCTACAGTTAAAGATTTATCCAATCAATTCAGTTTAAATAATCCGAATTCGTGGGTGGCTGTCCAAGAGCGGGAGCAACAGGCCACCAAAATAGAATTAACTAATTTATCCGCATCTCTACAATCTTTGCAAGCGAAAAATCAGGCAGAACACACTAAACTGGCAAGAGATGCAGAAAGTGCGATCGCCCAGCTTACCGACGACGGACAATTTCTCAACCACGTCCGCGAAATCATCCGCTTCTATAAAGAAGCATAAAGTCAGACGATTTTAGATTAAAGAATTGAATAATTGGGAATGACTGATGACTATCTGGCTTGAGAACTGGCCTACCGTAAAACTCCGCCTCTAAACTGCTATCATTAGTCATTAGTCCAATTCCCAATCCTCAACCTGCAATTGCCAATTCCCTATCTTTAGATAGATGCCAAATATTCGCAGATAGTAAAATCTTACCTAAAAACATACTTGTATCAGTCTTCAGGAAGACTCAATCAAGGTATTTTCCCTAACAGCAATTTTTCGCAAACTATAACCAAAGATAGTTTGTTAATGAGTTAGCTTAAGCTTAATATTAAAGGATAAGCGAAAGACCTTTTTGAAAAAATAACTCAGGAAACAATCATGACTAATCGCCAACCAACACCGCCCGAGAGTGAAATTAGCAAATCAACACCAACCGACGAACAAATAGAAGCTAAGATGGAAGCCCCCCACTACGACAGGGGCATTACTCCTGCTGAGACAGCAGCGCGGCAAGAGCGCGAAGGCTCTAACTTCATGCACGCAACCACCGAAGCAAAGCAGAAAGGCGCCAAAACAGACGACCAAACTGATGACGAAAGCATTCATACCACAGATGGTTATACAGTAGACCAAGAAGGTCTGGTTAACAATTACGCGGTCGAACCGGAAATGTACATCAACGAACCGGGCGATTTGAGAGCAAAAGAAGAAGCCGAAGCCGCAGAACGCGCTCGAATTCTCGCAGAAATCAAAGATAAAAAAGGCGAGGAAGGAAAACTGACAATGGATTCAGACACCCGTAGCAAAGGGCCGGGAATTATCTAGATTGTGTGGTTGGTAGTTGCGTTTCAGCGCGCGAAATTGCAACTGCAAAGCAAAGGGGCGGGTTTTTATAGTTCCGGCAGTTATCGATCGATATTTCCGGTACAACCCGCCCCTATTTTGTTTTCACACCTAGCTCAAAAACGCCTTAAAATTCCTCAAGCTTTAACATTTTCCCTCAGCCAATTAAACTTAGCCTGAGCTAGCGCCAAATTTTCCAGGACGTTAGGATTGATATCCTCCCGTTCAAATTCGGGTTTATCTAATTCTATATTGCGCCCGTATTCTATATGTCTAATCGTACCGCGCATCCTGTCTGCCAGACACAGTGAAATTCCATAATAAAACCGGGAAGCAAAGCCCATATCGTTTTGAAGTTTGATTACTAACTGCCGCCTAGGAATTGCCAGCAAGTGAGTTTCTTCTATCGCCTTCACGGTTGCCAAAGGAGGGCGAGCGTCAATAAAAGAGACTTCTCCCACCAGTTCTCCGCTGGCTATTTTAGCAAGTTCTTTAGTCCCCTCAGCCTCGATCAAAACGCTCAAACTCCCATCCAAAATAATGTAGAGCGCATCTATCTGTCTCCCTTCATGGATCAAAATCCCGCCCGGATCTAGAACTTCCTTTTTGCCTTTTTGGACGATCCAGTTGATATCGTCATTATTTAACTGGCTCAAAATAAAAAGTGCTTTTTTTCTGCTGCTGTCGGCCATAAGTTTTCGCTCTCGATCGCTTCTTCTTTATATAAAATTTAGATGGCGCGCGATCGCAACTTCTTCCGAAGCAGTCCTCGCTCAATACAGTTTTTTTATCCTGCCCAACTTCTTCGCAAAACCCCTATGGGGCAGGCTTGACCCATAGCAGACGAATCACGCTGAATCATAATCTCTCAATACTAGCATTTGTTAAAGAATCTTTTTTAACTCGATCGACCTCCCCAACATCCCGCGAAATGCCCGTCTCAAAAACAATTGGGTTCACCCGCCCAGCTTTGCTGTGGCATGAGGCGCGGCAGACAATGCTCCGCGCCCAGTCTTGCTCACTAAATCGATCGTAAATCAGGATAGCCGGCCAACATATCGTCAGCAGTCAGAGTGTCCCCGTTCGCTTGAGGAGTCCACAGCACCTCAACCGCCAGCAACTGCTCGCTCGATACTCCCCCAATCTGACGCAAAGCTTGGCGCAAATCTTCAGAGTTTTTCACGGCTGGCAATTGCAATTTGCCTTGAGTACCCACAATCACCGTCACCACAATAAATTCCCCAGGATCTGAATTCAAATCAGAAGCAACCAGCGCCCCATTTTCCTGCAAACCTGGCAGGATATTGTTGCTCCCTGCTTGGCGGAGCTGATTGTTATAATTCGAGAGCGTTTCTTCAGTAAATTTACTGCGTTCTGCCAAAGAAAGTTGATTAAACTTAGCTTCGGCTGCTTCCAAGCGAGTTTGCACAGATTCAGCGCCCGCGTAAACCCAGTATTCAGGATGCCGCAGCAGCGCCAGAGTAGATTCTTGCAGCACTTGAGCGCGACCCGCGGCTGTGTCGGTATCCGCTTTTAGCGCTAGGGAGTCGAGCTCGGCTTGCAAACCGCGGGCCTCTGCTAGCAAACCAACTTGCAAGCGGGCCACAGATACAGTGGTAGTGGGGGCGCTGTTGCCGAGTTCGTCAGTTCCTCCCCCGGCGCGGCGGAAGCTTTGGACGAGGAAATTAGCAATCGAGATAAAAATCAAAATCGAGAACAGGCCGCCAAACCCGCCCCCAAAGCCAAAAAACGGCAGCAAGAACGGGAAACCGAAGCCACCTCCAAAGCCACCACCTGGGTAGTAGCCTCCTCCCGACGGCGCGTAAGTGCGACTAGGAGACGAGTAACTGCGCGCCGGAGCTCTAAAAGATCCGCCGCCGATACGTCCTCCACTGCGGGCGGCCAGAGCTCCATCAGCGTTACCGAGGGCTAGCGTCAGTACCAGACCGATCGCAAATAGTGATTTCAAAAGCGGTTTGATCTTTGAAATTAGTTGCTTGTACATAAGACCGTTACTATTCGATACATTTATAATTTACAGTCTATCCTCGCTTCTGGGCAGCCTGGTTATAGGTATGAAGCCAGCGAGATATCCGTACCAACCGATCCAACCACAGTTAGGCCTGAGTCTGCAAACGAGAAAAGCTAGAAAGGACTTGCATTCCTTACTACTTAATTCTTGCACCATTTTCAAGAGCCGGCTTTCCGGCCTGTTCCACAAAGACTGAATTTCTTTTGGGGAGTACGGGTTGGGAGCTTCTAGCCCACCCATAAAATGGTTATTGAGAATGGTGCAACATCTCAGTTACTAAGTAGTCGTGCAAAATTAATTACACAATATTTCGCGTGAAAGCCTTACCTAGCAAGAAGTCTTTATGTAATTAATTTTGTGTAGTTACTTACAAACAATCGACATCCTGGCTTTTACAGAACTTTACTTAAGTACAGGGCGATCGGCCAACAATAAGCTTTAGACTTTTAAAGAAACGCCGCGAGTCCTCAAAAACAGGGCTTTATCTACCGTAAAAAAAACATTATGTTTCCAACTCACCGCCCCCGCCGCCTCCGCAACCATCCCCAACTCCGCCGGATGGTACGCGAAAATATCTTGACAACCAGCGATTTAATTTACCCCCTATTTGCCGTACCGGGGGAAGCTTTTGCTAAAGAAGTCACATCCATGCCCGGAGTTTACCAGCTATCGGTAGACAAAATAGTAGAAGAAGCAAAAGAAGTCTACGACCTCGGCATTCCCGCGATTATTTTATTCGGCATTCCCGCAGATAAAGACACAGATGCTACAGGTGCTTGGCACGACTGCGGCATCGTCCAACAAGCGACGGAAGCAGTTAAAAAAGCCGTACCAGATTTAATCGTCATGGTCGATACTTGTCTGTGCGAATATACCAGTCACGGTCACTGCGGCTATTTGGAAGTCGGAGATTTAAGCGGCCGCGTCTTGAACGATCCCACACTAGAATTGCTGAAGAAAACCGCCGTTGCTCAAGCTAAAGCCGGTGCAGATATTATCGCCCCTTCGGGAATGATGGACGGTTTTGTCGGAGCAATTCGCGAAGGATTGGACTCCGCTGGATTTGAAGATATTCCCATCATGTCTTACGCGGCAAAATACGCCTCAGCTTATTATGGCCCGTTCCGGGATGCGGCAGATTCTGCTCCGCAATTTGGCGATCGACGCACCTATCAAATGGACCCCGGCAACGGCCGCGAAGCTCTCAAAGAAATAGCTCTCGACATTGCCGAAGGCGCAGATATGCTCATGGTTAAACCCGCTTTAGCTTATATGGACATCATCTGGCGGGTTAAGGAAGCAACTAACCTGCCAGTTGCTGCTTACAACGTTTCTGGGGAATATGCGATGGTGAAAGCCGCCGCCCTCAACGGTTGGATAGATGAAGAAAGAGTAGTGATGGAAACTTTGACAGGATTCAAGCGTGCTGGTTGTGATTTGATTTTGACTTATCACGCCAAAGACGCCGCGCGCTGGCTGCAAAACTGATTCACTTGATTAGAGATTAGAGATTAGAGATTTGACTCCACAGCACAATCTTCGGGTGTTTTCGTGGAGTCAATACCTCTCTCGATAGATGATTTTTGAGCGATTACGCACCATACAAGCCTCGCTTACCGATGGACGACCCTCTAAACCGGGTTTTTACCGTTTCGGTGGGCTGCAATATCAAATCCGTTGGCATCGGAATTATTCATCTCGATCTTCTCTGACTCTGTGTTCTCTGCGCCCTCTGCGGTTAAATCATTCCGATACAACCGCAATTGATCTAACGAAGTAGACGTAAGAAAAAACCCGGTTTCTCTGTAGACAAACTCCACACCCCTAAAAAATCAGTCATTCCCATCTAAAATCTCAAATCTAAAATCTCAAATGGTATGAGTTATCAGTTGGGAATTTTGACTCAAAGACTTTTTTACAAAATTTACCCCAAAAAGTATTAATAATCACCGAAATTAGTTAGAAAATATGTATGAATAAAAATAGTTTTGTAAATCGGGAATTCAACCATTGCTCGTTCCCAAGCAAAATCAATTTTCACCCCTGTAAAACAGTAAAAGTAACACAGTTTAGATACCACTTGAAGGCAGATTGAGCATGACATCAACGACTAGGGATTCCAGTCAGATTCAATTTTGTATAGGTCGCGATCGCGCAGACATCGTACAGATCCAAGAACTATTTAAAGCCGCCGCCTTTTGGGCGAGGGAACGCAAGATAGAAGATTGGGAAATTGCGATCGCCAACAGCGAACCAGTTGTTACAGTTTGGGACGGCTCACGGGCGATCGGCTTTGCCAGAGCCACCTCAGACGGCATCTATCGAGCCACCATCTGGGATGTCGCCATTCACCCAGATTACCAAGGTGCAGGACTCGGCCGCAAATTAGTCCAAACCGTCTTGAGTCACCCTCGAATGTGCCGAGTAGAGCGAGTTTACCTGATGACAACTTACAAACAAAGCTTCTACGAGCGCATCGGTTTTCAGCAAAACGCTAGCACGACAATGGTACTTGAAAATCAGCTCTTAGAAGAGAATGTCGAATTAGAAATTAGCAAGGGCGAATTGCTAACTGCTAATTGTTAAACAAGCACAAAACTTGCACCAAAATCAATATGTAGGGTGCTCTTCGGCGCACCTTACTACCTATCAATTACCCACAACCAGGACACGGCAGTGCCGTTTCCCTACAATTAATCGATCGATAGTTACATCTCTTGCGAGCATGATGGCAAGAGAGTCCTCGCCCGTTCTATGATTATTTTGGGGTAGGGAAACGGCATTGCCGTGTCCTCGGTTACTCGTGCAACCGGCATTGATATTAATCCGTTAAAAAGTCCGTGGCCGAACTTCCTTCATCACAAAGTTGCCAAAGGAATAGAACACTGAGTCCGGTTAAAATTGCACTCTTCAGACTCAGAAGGCACAGCCAGAACCTCCAACTTTCCGCTCATCAAACTTAAAAGAGTCTGATTCATCAATAACCTCATTCCAGAAGACACCTGAGAATTATCGCTGCTCTTAGTAGCATCACACTCCAAATCGTGCTTCAGCAAATCCCAAGACTCGCTCCAAGCACTCACTGAACGCTGATCGTCCACCCAAATGTGAACGTATCCAGATTCCGGCGAAGCATGGGCAGACACAGAAATACTCCCCTCCTCCATCTGAGCCACAGCAGTATCTACCAAATTGACTAAAACTTGCCTAAACCTCGGAAAATCGACCAATACATAAATCCCCGGATCTGGCGGCAATATCTCCAAACGAATGCCGCGATTAGCAGCTTGCAAGTAAGTTAAATCATCAACCTCGTCAAAAACCTTAGCTAACTGAATCGGCTCAATATCCATCCTGTCAGTGCCGTGTTCAGTTTTAGCAACAGAGATAATTTCATCTATCAACTTCACCAGCTTGAGTGCCGCGACGTGAGCTTGCTCGACAAACTCTCGTTCCTCAGCAGGATCGTCGCACAAATCCGAGAGAATTAATTGCAGGGTACCAATCATAGTGCTCAGGGGCGATCGCAACTCGTGAGAAGTTCGAGCCAAAAAACCCGCCTTAAATTGGCTCATCTCCGATGCCATCTGATAAGCCAATTGAGTTTGCTTAAGTTGCTCAGAAAGGGCATCAAACTTCTCTAAGTGAATTTCTTGAGGAGATGGGGCTACTTTGGGCGCCGGTTCGGGCTGTTGCGAGCTTTTTTGCCGCAGGCGCCAAATCAAACTGCTTCCCAAACCCAGCCCCAGTCCCATACCTAAATATATAAAGTTGCTCCAGCCGATCGGCGCCATATTGCTTTGCCTTGGAGTTTAGCTTTTAGCATTCTAACTCGATCGCGCCTTGTCGCAATATTTCCCACTCGCTGCCCGTCCATTTAGCCACAGTCGAAGGCAAACTCGAAGCTGTTGTCGCTGTTGCTAATTCCGAAGGAACTAATGTCAAGACTTCAGGAAACTGAGCCTCAATTTCTGCCACCGACTCCAGAGGCGCTTGGCCGGATAGATTAGCACTGGTAGTAGCCAAAGGGCCTGTCTGCTCTAGAATCTTTAGGGCAAGGGGAAAATTAGGCACTCGTACTCCGATTGTAGTGCGATCAATGGGATTGAGAGCCGCCGGGACTTTTGGCGAAGCCGGCAGCACCAAAGTTAGCGCCCCCGGCCAATAGGATTCGGCTACTTGCTGCCACAAGTTTAACTCTGCTGGACTTCCCTGCACGTAGGGCCATAAAGCCTGGGCGGATGCTGCCATCAAAATCAGCGGTTTGTCTTGACTGCGACGTTTAGCTGCAAAAATCAACTCCGAGCGATCGGGACGCGCAGCCAAAGCGGGTACAGTATCTGTAGGAAAACTGACGATATGATTGCCAGAAATTGCCCCTTGAACTAGGGCATCGATCGAAACTTGTGTCATACCATTTTAGATTTTAGATTTTAGATTTTTGAAGTACGACATATTCTTGAAACCTAACGTCGATACGCTAAGGCAAACCGATCGATTCCTGCTAAATCAGAAAATATCTGAACTTCACCGTAACTCCCGTGACTTTGCAGCATATCAGCTACCGCCGTTTCTTGTCCCGCCATCATCTCCACCAACCAAACTCCCCCGGATTCTAAATAATCGGGAGCCGTTTCTACCAAATGCCGGATGCAATCTAACCCGTCAAAACCACCGTCTAAGGCCAGATGAGGTTCGTGCTTCAAAACTTCCGGTTGTAGAGTCAGAACTGTGCTGCTGGGGATGTAAGGCGGGTTAGACACCATGCCGCTAACGCGACCTTTGAGAAATTCTAGCGGTTCCCACCACGAACCTTGATAAAAATTAATTCGCGATTCAAAGCCCAAATTCTCAGCATTTTGTTGAGCCACTGCCAAAGCTTCCCAACTGCAATCTACCGCATAAACTGTAGCATTTGTCAACTCAGAAGCCAAGCCGATCGCGATCGCCCCGCTGCCCGTTCCCAAATCCACCCAATGCGATTTGGGATTGACACCAGAGCTTTTAACAGCTTCCACAGCCAAATCGATCAGCAATTCCGTTTCAGGGCGCGGAATTAGCACCGCCGGCGTTACTTTGAGCGAAAAATGCCGCCAATGTGCAACTCCCGTTAAATACTGCACCGGCACCCGTTCCTGCAAGCGCCGCTGCCACAATTGAGCAAGTTCAGATAAAGACAACTTTAATTCAATTTTTGGCAAATCTTTAAACGACTCTAAACGCAGAGCCAACCTATCCAAACCAGCCAGCTCTTTCAGCAGCCAGTCGATTTCTGCTAGGGGAATGTCAGAGGCGATCGCCTCCGCCTTAGCTTGATTCACCCACTGCCAAAGCTCTAAACCAGAAATAAACATAGGACTTTTTAGTAACAGGTAATTTCTAATTACTAATTGGCAATTGGTAATTCTAATTGATAATTAGAATTGATAAATAGTAGGTTGAGTCAAGAAACCCAACCTACTAACTAATGACTGATGACTAATGACTGCTGACTAACTATTAGCGAGCCGGTTGAGGTTGACTCGGAGCTGGAGCCGATCGAGCTGGAGCCGGAGCCACCTGTGGATTTTGGCCAGCACCCGCAGGTTGGAGCGATCGCACAAATTCCAGCGACTCCCGCGACGGAATCAAAATCATTTGGGTCAAAAACGGGTCGTTCTCAGTACGCAAAGCTTCCAAAACGCTCTCCAAGTTCACCACCTCAATCTTAATTGTGGCGGTCACGTTCGGCTGCTGCTGCTTAAAACGATCGACCATGCCCTGTAAATCCTCCTTGTTAAAAAACAAAGGAATCACCTCTTGCTGGCCCCGCTGAATCGTCAAATAACCATTTTCCGCACCGCCTCTGGCCAAAAACAGAGGTACACCGTTGAACTCGTTAACTTGTTGACCAGTCTGCTGAAGTACAGTTTTAGCCGACTGCACCTGCTGCGGAGCCGGAACGAAAGCAAATTGCACTTCCTCCGGCTTGCCTTTATTTGCTTGAGTGAGCTGATAAATTTCGCCCAGGGATACTGGCATCACGCGCACCGAGGCCGCCAACTGAGGATTTCTGGTTTTCAGTTGATCTACAAAAGCTTGAGCATCTTTCTGGCTGATGAAAATTCCCGCCACGGAAGCATTACCAGTTTGACCCTGACCCTGCTTGGGAACAGAAGCGATCAGGGGCGCACCCTGAGCGTCTGTAACCGTAAATACCGGCACCGATCGCAATTTTTCCAAAATTTGTGGCTCCGGCAGTGCCAGTGCAGACATCTTGCCAATTGGGGAGGGGCCCAGCAGAGTGCTGCCGACAATTCCCAATATTGCGCCCAAACGAACTAATGATTTCATGTTTTTTCCATCAGGAGCGATCCTGAAACACATTAACGCAAAGACTCGCGCTTTCACACTATCGGCAAAAACTGCCTCCATTTGTTTTCATTTGACGAAATGTAAACATCAGAGACAGTTCTGCTTCAATCTATTATTTAACATTGTGCGATCGGGATGACAGGATTTGAACCTGCGACATCCTGCTCCCAAAGCAGGCGCGCTACCAAGCTGCGCTACATCCCGGTGTTATAGTTAGCTAACCTCTAACCATTAACACACAAAATTGCTTGCTTGTCAAGCTTTTTTAAATATTTAGCTCTCGATGCAGCTAAGGCGAAGTTTTTTTCAGGTTGTGGGGTTTGACCCCACCCAAAAACCGATACCAGCCCCTGACTCCTATCGTGATCTGCTCACAATTTTAGACCCTTCGACAAGCTCAGGGCAACGCCCTAGTTCAAGCTCCCAGATTCATCTGTTGAATAAATCTCAAATCTCAAATAGTTCCTTCGACTCAGGGCAACTCGACTGACGGGGACTTGACCCCTCGACTGAGCGCCGATCGTCTGAATCACTCGCCGAATGTCTCACCGAAGTGTCAAATCTCAAATCGACTGACAATACTTGCACAGCTTCATAACGGCGCTGATGCCGAGATACATCAAAGCCTAACTGACCACAGCGCACAGGTGCATTCAGTGTTGTCAGCGTCAATATTGTATTGTATATCCTCAACAAATCAACGCCGACCTGCACCTCGCTCGCTAATCTGGATACCAAAACATACCTTTAATCCCCTCTGGATCGGACATAAAGCCCAAATTGCGGTAAAAATCCACCACTTGAGGGTCAGCAAATAAGGTAATGTTGCTGATATCTTCACTGCGGAGTTTTTTAATGATGTATTTCATCAGCGCCTTGCCCATGCCTTTGCCCTGGTAGTCGGGATGAACTACCACATCCCAAAGCGTGGCATTAAAAGCATGGTCTGAAGTCGCTCTGGCGAAACCCACCAGCCGTCGCTGGCTGCCCCGCATCTCCCACATAGAGACGACTAGGAAGCTGTGCTGAATAGCTTTTTTGACTTTACGCAGGGGACGGCGGGACCAACCCACTGCATTACAAAGTTCTTCGAGTTCGTAGAGGTCAATGTCCCGATCGCAACTGAAAAAGATGCGAGCGTTGCCGCTGGCGGGTTTGCGAAACGTTGGGGAAAGCGGATCGCCTAACCCAACAGCCACATCTTCCTCAAAATCCGCTGTTTGGGGTACAGAGGCAGACTCAGAACTACTAAATAAGTTTTTCCAAAAACCCATGCAGGCGCGGTTAAGGTAGTAAAAGTTGGACGACGAGAAAGAGAACCAGACAGATAAACCCACTCCGATGGCGTAGGATCAATTGCCGGTAGCCTCTTGAGGAACAGTTTACGGTACACTCATCTTACGCCGAAAACAGCGATTTGTCGTCCAACATTGAGTCTGCGCTTTTTTGATTCTGTCAAGTTTGGTAGAACTGTTCTGCTAGCCAGTGCCCGGACAACCCGCTTTTAAGGTAAAATTTGTTGCCGAACCAGGACAGAGGCATTTTGGGAAATCCTTCTTTTGAGTGCCGCCGATCGCGCCGGAACTTATACCCTTGGTGGGAAATACCACTGGAATGGCGCAACCGCGACATTCGCGTGATACGTTCCAAAACAGATTTGGCTTCTGCTTTTACTGAGGAATACAAATTAATCCCGAAAAAACTAGCTAAACTTGTTCATAGTTAATCGCCCAAAGAGGTTTGTATGTTTTCTATCAAATTAGCCCTCAAATTGAATAATAGAGAAGCAACCTTGATGGCAAAACACGCAGGATTTCGGCGGGTTGTCTTTAACATGGGATTGAGTCTTCGGACTCAGATTTACAGTGAAGGTAAGTTTTCGGACTCAAAAGTAATTAACGAAGTCAAAAAAGTCTTGACCAATCGCGTCAAGAAAGAACCTGAATTTGCTTGGATGAATCAACTATCCAGCCGAGTTTATCAAAACGCATTAATTGATTTAAAAGATGCGTTTAGCAGATATCGCTCAGGAAAATATGGTCATCCCACATTTGCAAGTCGTCGAAATAAGCAATCATTTACTGTAGATTCGTCCAACGGAAAAGTTATACTCAGTCCTGGAAACACAATTAAAATTCCTACACTGGGGAAATTTCGACTTCATGAACCACTGGAATGTAGTTTTGTCTCTCAAACCTTTACCTTGTCAAAAGAAGGAAGCCATTGGTTTGTCTCTTTCTGTGTTGATGTAGAACGTTTGCCAATCCAGCAACTCCAAGATTCAATAGGCATCGATGTAGGGGTGAAAGTTTTTGCTACGTTGTCAAACAATCAAGTATTTGATGCGCCGAAACCGTTGAAGCGAGCGAAAACCAAGCTAGCAATATTGCAACGTCAGGCCTCAAAACAAGTAAATGGTTCTAACAATCAGCGGAAAACCTACAATAAAATTAGTCGAATTAATTCACGAATATCCGCCCGTCGCAAAGATTTCCTGCATAAGTTGACGACTTATTTGGCTAAGACTTTTAAGCTGATTAACATTGAAGACTTGAATGTAAAGGGGACGATGGCTAACCATAAGCTGGCGGCAGCTATATCCGACTTAGGGTTTTACGAATTCAACCGCCAACTGACTTACAAGTGTCAGATGTATGGAGCAAGTTTAGTGCTAATAGACCAATGGTTTCCTAGTTCTAAAACTTGCTCAAACTGTGAAAAAAAAGATATGCCACTGAATCTCAGAACTTATGATTGTCCTGTTTGTGGCCGCTCAATTGACCGCGACTTAAACGCCAGTTTGAATATTTTAAACTGGGAACAACCCTCGGCTTGAGGGGGATAGCCTACTTATCTTGGGATGGCCGACCACCCAACAGCGTGGGAAGTAAACACTAATTACTCAAAGAATAACTTTGGGTAAGTCTAGATAAGTTTTATGGAGCAGATATACTAGGTATTTACTCCCCCAAGCCTTATGGCGATGGGATTTTCGATTTGACGATTCGACTTAAGTTGTGCTCATCTGCTCCCGCACCTTCCCCTCAATTATGGCTTCGGGTTTAAAACCATCTACACTAGAACTTCTCAAGCGCTTTAACCGAGCGTTTCCGCAGTTTTATGAGCAATTTGTCAGCAGCGAAATCCAGTTGCAAAACCTCAAATTAGCTTACCAGCTTTACAAAACTCGGCAAGCAGTCATCGAAATCCGAGCCGAAGGTAACAAAAGTGCCCTGCATTTTGCTTACCGGAACCAGTCTTTTCTACTGAGCGATATTTTTGGAGTGCTCGCGGCCTACGGACTGACGATTCACAGTCTGAGTCTGTACGGTCAAATTTACCCGCCGATGCTGGTATTTATCAAATTGGTAGTATCTCGCGGTGGCAAGGTACTGGCAGATAAAACAGCAGAAAACGTCTGTAGGGCGGTTCGAGAGGCCTTGGCGGGGCATTTTGAGGTTGAAGAGATGTTGGCGGTGGAATTTAATTTGGACGCGGGTTTGGAGGATGTGGCAACTGAATTCTACGTCGATCCGGTTTTCCACTTGCCAGCTTTGCTGATTGAAGCAGATAATCAGCCTGGACTTTTTTACAAAGTTATGTATGCCATCTGGCAAGAGGATTTGTTGGTCGTAAATGCTAATTTGCTGGTTTGGCGGGGGCGAACTCGCCTGATTCTCTACTTGTTGGGGCCCAATGAAAGTTTAATTCCTGAGTATCTGGGGCAGAAAATCGCTGAGGGGGTGCGACAAAGATTGCTGGGCGAGCGATTTTAGGGATAGCACTGACTAGGCGTGAAACTGGGTTTTTGGTCAAGACTTTAGTTCTGAGAAAGTTCAACCAAGCCGATCGCTCCTGGAAATGCCACTCCCTCTGTGTTGATTTCGGGATAGGATAAATTTATGGCAACCATCGACATCCTAGGGGTTCGGCACGCTTACGATTTGACGGCTCCGACTGCAACTTCCCCGGTTCTGGTATTTGTCCACGGCTGGCTGTTAAGCCGCCGCTACTGGCAACCGTTGACCGATCGCTTGGCATCAAACTATCAGTGCCTGACATACGATTTGCGGGGCTTTGGCGATTCTCAAGCCGACGACGGCAGCGGTCATCGCGGGCGTTCCCAAACGCTTAACTCCTGCTACACTCCCGCAGCTTACGCTCGCGATTTGGAACTTTTACTCGAAAAACTCGATATATCTTCTGCTTGGCTGGTGGGACACTCTCTGGGAGGTACGATCGCCCTTTGGGGAGCCAGCCAATTGTCCGATCGCATTAAAGGTGTCGTCTGCATCAATGCAGGCGGCGGCATCTATCTTAAGGAAGAATTCGAGCGGTTTCGAGCCGTCGGCAAGCAGCTAGTGAAAATGCGTCCCGGCTGGCTGCCTCGCTTGCCGTTAGCAGATTACCTGTTTGCCCGCGATTCTGTAGCCTGCTCGATCGGCCGCTCTTGGGGACGGCAGCGCTTAATAGATTTTGTGGGAGCTGATCCAGAGGCAGCTTTGGGGGCTTTGTTGGACTCCACCACAGAAGCGGAGATTCACCTCTTGCCGCAAATAGTATCCCGACTCAAGCAGCCTGTTTATTTTATTGCCGGCACTAAAGACAAAATTATGGAACCCAAATACGTGCTGCATTTGGCTAGCTTTCACTGGATGTTCCAAGGTGGCGGCGAGAATGTCTTTCAGCTTCCCGATTGTGGCCATTTGGCAATGGTGGAACAGCCGGATGCAGTGGCTAGTTACCTGCAAAATATTCTGCAAGAACACACTTAAAGGGCATTGGGTAAAGCGAAACCGAGGAATGGGGCATTAGGCAGATCTCCGGTTCTCTGAAGCGAAGCTTCCCAAATAGAAAGTTACAAGTTAAAAGTTAAAACATTTTTCCCTGTTCATTCCCTTAACATCGATCCGTAAAATCGCTTACACAATCGGTTAAATCCCGTACACAATCAGTTGCCGAGCTTCCTTCGCCTAAATCTGTTATGTTAAATAGATAACTCTGCCCGATCGCCCTTAAGGACAGAGCTTCTGACTCGATAGTGGCAAATTGTCTCAATACTAATTCTGCTTAAATATCTGTGCGCGTTAACCTCACCGATCGGCAACAACACATCCTTTGGGCAACGGTTCGCCACTATATAGCTACAGCGGAACCCGTTGGCTCAAAAGCTTTGGCTGACGAATTCAACCTCAGCGTCAGCCCAGCTACAATTCGCAATGCGATGGGGACTCTCGAAAAAGCTGGGCTGCTCTATCAGCCTCACACTTCGGCCGGACGAGTCCCCTCTGACTCCGGCTACAGAATTTATGTAGACCAGTTGATTCAACCGTCTGATACGCTCGCCCGCAAGGTGGAACAGGTACTAGACCAGCTCAACTGGTCGGATGGTCGCATGGACGCGGCACTCCGTGGCGCTGCTCAAATCCTGGCAACTATCAGCGGTTACATAGCAATGATCACCATACCGCAAACCCATACGGCTTGCTTGCGCCACTTGCAACTGGTGCAGCTAGAGGCGGGAAAGGTGATGTTGATCGTGGTGACTGATGTTTACGAAACTCATTCGGTGCTGGTGCAGTTACCCAAGCACGCAGATGGTAGCTGGCCAGATGAGGAAATTGTCGATCGCCAATTGCAGATTTTGTCGAATTTTTTGAACAGCAAGCTGCGGGGGCGATCGCTTTCGGAACTCTCGACTGTAGACTGGAGCGAGTTAGACCGGGACTTTGAACTGTACGCTGAATGGATGGAAACCATGCTGGCTGCTTTAAGCCGCCGCCAAAGCAATCCCACCTACACGCGAATTCTGATCGGCGGTTTGGCAGAAGCGCTGCGCTTGCCTGAGTTTTCGCAGTTGCAGCAAGTTCAAACCCTGGTGCAATTGCTCGAACAAGAGCAGGAACTGCTTTGGCCTTTGATTTTTGAATCGCCTGAGTTGGAGAGGCCAGGGAAGCGGGTAACGGTGCGTATTGGCTCGGAAAATTCCTTGGAACCAATTCGCGGCTGTACTCTGATTTCTTCGATTTACCGCCGGGGATCGGTGCCGGTGGGTAGTGTTGGGGTTTTGGGGCCGACGCGGATGGTTTATGAAAATGCGATCGCGGTTGTGGAAGCTGCAGCCGATTATTTGTCAGAAGCTATTGGCGGAAATCGAGTTAGTTTTCCTGATGGCGATCGAGGGCGATCGGATCATCCCTTGTTAGATACACCCTAATTTGATAGCCCCAAGCTTAACTGGCTTGGGGTTTTATTGTCTGTGGACGTACTCGCAACCTTTAAAAACCGGGTTTTATGACAAAAAACCTAGGCTTTTATACTCTTTTTGGGGCAAGAAACTAAAGCTTCGCGGTTGACAAGAGAGTTTCGTAAACAACCAGGTTTCTGCGTCCCTGAGTGGCTCGGAAAGTGGCAGGAGTTGCGGGCGATCGACTTTCCAGCGATCGGGAGAAAGAGATTGCGATGGTGAGCGATCGCGCATTCACAGAAAGTGGTCGCGGAGCGTTAGTCGAACGGCGGGTTTAGCCACCCAACTGACGATTTTTTTTGGCAACCGGGTGGGCTGCTAAACCCGCTATAGGGATAGCGGCTACGACCAATGAATAGATGAGGCGCTTACCCTGGGAGCGTCGATTCCCAAGGCAGCAGAATGTCAAAATATTAAGACATTTTAGAGAGTTCGTCAAAAACAACTAAAAAAGATTAGTGTGGATAGGAAAGCAATATTTCTTTTGGAAATAGCCCGGGTTAGACAATTGCAAATAACTTGCAGTGAATTTGGCTTGATTGCCACTCCATAAAAAATTTAACCGCTGAGTTAAGATCGAAACGAAATTTAGGGAATTTTCTTTTAGCATTCAATGAAATCGACTGATACAACTAAGAATACCTTTGCGATAACAACGCCTCTGTATTATGTAAACGATTTACCTCACGTTGGCAGCGCTTATACGACTATGGCTGCGGATGCCCTAGCCCGATTTGAGCGGCTGCGGGGCAAATCTGTTTTGCTGGTTACGGGGACGGACGAACACGGGCAGAAAATTCAGCGGACAGCCGAGAGTTTGGGACGATCGCCCCAAGCTCACTGCGACTTAGTAGTTCCGGCGTTTGAAACGCTGTGGGAGCAACTCGACATCCAGTACGATCGCTTCATCCGCACAACTTCGCGGCGCCACGAGTACATTGTCAAAGAATTTTTCCAGCGCGTCTGGAACTCCGGCGACATTTACTTGAACCAGCAACAAGGCTGGTACTGCGTCTCCTGTGAAGAATTTAAGGATGAACGGGAATTGTTGCCGGGAAATCGGTGTTCTGTCCACACCAGCAAGGAAGTTGAGTGGCGCGACGAGGAAAATTACTTTTTCCGTCTGTCGCGGTATCAAGACCAACTGCTGGCCTTGTACGCAGAACGTCCCGACTTCATCGCGCCGGAAAGCCGACGGAACGAAGTGCTCAGTTTCGTCAACTCTGGACTGCAAGACTTTTCGATTTCTAGAGTGAATCTCGAATGGGGTCTGCCAATACCAGTTGACCCCAGTCACAGCATCTACGTCTGGTTTGACGCTTTGCTGGGATACGTCACCGCCTTGCTAGATCCGGACAGCGACCCGATGTTGGAGAATGCTTTATCTAAATGGTGGCCGATTGACTTGCACTTGATCGGCAAAGATATTCTTCGCTTCCACGCAGTTTACTGGCCGGCAATGCTGATGTCAGCGAATCTACTGGTGCCGGGTCGCGTTTTCGCACACGGGTTTTTGACCAAAGACGGCAAAAAAATGGGGAAAACGGAGGGTAATACTTTAAACCCTGTCGAATTGATCAACAAATACGGCGCTGATGCAGTGCGTTACTATTTTCTCAAAGAAATTGAATTCGGAGAGGATGGCGATTTTAACGAAACTCGGTTTATCAATATATTGAATGCTGAGCTAGCAAATGATTTGGGAAATTTGCTTAATCGTACCCTAAACATGGCTCGCAAATATTGCGGTGGCTGCGTACCAAATGTGTTGGGAGAAAACATTGACGGCGACAACCTTCTCAAGGCTATGAGCCGGGATTTGGGCGATCGCGTCGCGGGTTTTTACGAAGAATTGGCTTTTAGCAAGGCTTGCGAAGCGGTGCTTGCATTAGTTCGAGCCGGAAACAAGTTTATTGATGTGCAAGCACCTTGGAGTTTGTACAAGCAGGGACAGCTTGAAAGTGTCGAACAAGTGCTATATTCTGTTCTGGAATCTGTTAGACTAGCATCTTACCTTTTATCGCCGATTATTCCTAATATCAGCAACGCTATCTATCAGCAGCTAGGTTTTTCAATTGACTTTAACGATCGGGTTGCCGTTAACAGTTCAGCGACTTTTGCAGTTCATGCTGCCTGGGGCGCTTTGCCGGCCAACCAAACTCTGGGAGAACCCCAACCAGTTTTTAAGAGGCTCGAACTGTTGGAAACATTACCGTCATAGTTCGCAGCCAGCGATCGGGGTGCTATGACAGATTATGAATTAGCACTTTTTTCCTTAACCAATCTTTCATAAAAATTGAGGCATAACAATCATGTTGAATAGAATAGAAAGCAACGACCTTTTTACACCGGAACAGGTTCTCGAAAATCGGGGTCGAGTAGCAATTTTTATTGACGGCTCTAACCTTTTTTACGCGGCTTTACAGTTAGGCATAGAAATTGATTACACTAAGCTATTGTGCCGTTTAACAGCCGGTTCACGGCTGTTACGCTCTTTTTTCTACACTGGTGTCGATCGCACTAACGAGAAACAGCAGGGGTTTTTGCTGTGGATGCGTCGCAACGGCTACCGAGTGATTTCTAAGGATTTGGTGCAGTTACCAGATGGTTCTAAGAAAGCCAATTTGGATGTAGAAATTGCTGTGGACATGATGGCTTTAGTCGGGTCTTACGACACAGCGGTTTTGGTCAGCGGTGACGGCGATTTGGCCTATGCTGTGGATGCTGTGAGCTATCGCGGTGTGCGGGTGGAAGTCGTGAGTTTGCGATCGATGACCAGTGACAGTTTAATCAATGTAGCCGATCGCTACATCGATTTAGAAATGATTAAGGATGACATCCAAAAAACATCGCGCCCTAACTATGCTTACCGCCCGCTGTCGGGTCTAAGCTTGATGGAAGAACACGACGACAGATAGGGATTTGGTAAGAAGTCATAGGGAATTGGGAATAGGGAATGGGGGATAGGCATAGGTAATAGGTAAGGGGTGGAATCATTAAAAATAAGAAGTTAAAAATTTAGATAAAGTATAAAACATTTTTAATTTTTGATTTAGTGTTTTTAATTAGCCAACTACCAATTACCAATTACCAATTACCAATTCTCAATTACAAATTCCCAATTATCGATTACCAATGATTAATCTCCAATCCCAAAATTCCCATCTCAAATCCCCAAAATCCGTGCTGCTATTTTTAGCAGCATTGATTTTGGGGATTAGTGCTTGTGCTGCTCCCCAAGAAACTCAAAATAACAAATTAGCAGAGGATCTCAAAACTGCTCAGCAGTCAAACAGCTCTTTAACCTTAAACAAAGTAACCCTAGAACAAGCCAACGAAAAAGGCGAAATCTTCTGGAAAGTTAACTCACAAAGTGCCGTTTACAGCAAAGACCAAAAAACAGTTAACGTTCAGAAACCAGTGGGAAAATTGTTTCAGGACGGCAAAGAAATTTATGACATTCAGGGAGAAACTGGGCAGGTATTTCAGGAAGGAAATCAGGTTTTTCTCAAAGGTAACATAGTCGCTACTGACCTTAAAAATGGCGTGGTATTGCGGGGAAACGAGTTGGAGTGGCGACCAAAGGAGGATGTTTTAGTTGTCCGCAATAATTTGACTGGAGAGAACAAACAGGTGACGGCTTCAGCGAAGGAAGCGCGGGTTTTCAGTAGGGCTAAGAGGATGGAGTTATTCGGCTCTGTGGTGGCGAATGTTAAAGATCCGGCTTTGCAATTGCGAACAGAGCACTTAGTGTGGTTTGTCGAGCAACAAAAGATAAACAGCGACCAACCGACTCAAATTGACAGATATAAAGATAAAAAAGTAACAGACAGCGGTTTTGCTGACCAGGTAGATGTAGACTTAAAAACCAAGATTGCGACATTAACGAAAAACGCTCAATTAATGCCATCAGACCCACCGCTGCAAATAGAAAGCAGTTTGATGAGTTGGAATTTTCCGGCGCAATCGGTGGTATCGCCTGGGCCTGTGAAGGTTTTTCACCGCGTGGAAAAGGTGACGATGACTGGGGATACGGGGCGGGGAGATTTACAGAAAAAAGTTTTTTATTTGACGGGAAATGTGGTAGGAATTGGTGAAAAACGTCAAGCTCAATTAAATACCGATCGCGTAACGTGGTATTTAACTAACCAAACTTTTGATGCAGAAGGAAATGTGGTTTACAAGCAACTAAATCCGGTGTTTAATTTGACTGGGCCGAGGGCAGCGGGAGAGTTGAAAAATCAAACTGTGATTGTCAAAGGCGACGGCGGCGGTGGCCAAGTGGTTACGGAATTTGTACCGGACGAGTACAAGGGAAATTTGGGACAGTAGATGGGATTGCAACCGCAGATGCGGGCAGATGAGCGCTGATGAACGCAGATATAATGAAGATTAGATTGAGTAAGGAGGGGTTGGGATGACTACAACTTTAGAAAAGTTAGAACGGCTCGATGAACCTATCTTAATTGACGAGCTGAGTTGGAGAGAGTTTAAAGTGGTTGAACAGTTGCTCTCACGCCCAGGGGTGAGATTATCGTTTTTAGATGGGGTACTGGAGATTAGACGTATGCCGGGAGAAAAACATGAAACGATTAAAGAACGAATTGGTTCTCTACTAGATCTTTATCTGCTTCAAATGGGAATTGATTATCAGCCTACTGGTTCGATGACGCTGGAAAGTCCATCGGGGTTGGTGAAGCGAGAAGCTGATAAATCCTATAAATTGGGAGCTAACCGAGAATTTCCCGATTTGGCGGTGGAAGTGGTGGTGACTAGCGGAGGTATTAACAAGTTGGAAGTTTACAAACGCCTCGAAATTCCTGAAGTTTGGTTTTGGGAAAATGGTAGGCTGCGTTTGTATTCGTTGGGGGATGATGGATATGCAGAGGTCGATCGCTCTCAAGTTCTGCCAGACTTAGATATTGCATTATTGGCGCGGTGTATCAATATTGAAAATCACCTTCAGGCAATGCGGGAATTCAGGCAAGCTATTCAATAGAATTTGATTGTGCAATTAAGTTTGTAATAATGACTTCTGCCTTTTCTTAAAGCTTTTAGTTACTAAGGACTAAACTTCCTTACTACAACACATCCCAACGGGCAGCATACAGTGCAAGTGCAAGAGCGGATCGAAGTCGATCGTCCGAGACAGTAGTAAGGAATGAGAATTAAATAACTTAGGAATGAAAATTTAATAACTTTAGCGTTTGTTAAATAGTCGGCACTGCACGATAATTCCATTTAGGTAGATATTCATCAAAAATAATTTTCATTGTTTCTTTAAATCCATTAGCTACTTTTCGACCAGTTTCATAAATTTTATCAATCACATTTACTACGACAGAAAGCCCGGTTTTAGTATGCGTTTTTGCCATGAGTTTTTTCACTAACTCAAGAGAAGTAAAAATCACTCCTTGACCATTTGTGACAAGTTAAGAAAAAGTGCAAATTGTCAAGGGGGTAGACTTGCAAGAGGTAAAATAGGATGAAACCTTGACCGGGTAAGCAGTTGAGCCATAATTGAACCAGTTTATGAGTAGCAAAAAACGCATCAACCGAGATCATGCAAAGAAAAAAAATCGTCCTCAAGTAGAAAACGAAGCGGTAGCGAATTACCTGGAAGATTTATTAATTCCAGCAATGGCGGCCCAAAAAACTTTTTATCGCCAACTAAATTTAAGAGATAGAATTCTAACACTACCGTTAATGATGGCCTCCGTATTAAGTTTATTATGGCGAGACGTAGCAGGAGTAACAGAATTAACCAGATTATTAAAGAGAGAAGGCTTTTTATGGTGTCAGCCACAAGAAATTAGCCAACAAGCATTATCACTCAGATTTTTAACTTTTCCAGCTATTTTGTTTGAAAAAGTATTTAAAGAATTACTACCTCATTTTCGACAAAAATGGTTGATGAGAAAGTCGAGACTATTACCAGATAGCGTACAATTTGCCTTAAAAAACTTTGAAAATATCTGGATAGCAGACGGCTCAACATTAGAAGCATTATTTCGGAAACTAGAAAGTTTATCAGATGTTCCAATTGGTCAATTAGCCGGGAAAATGGGAGTAATAATAGACCTAGTAACTCATCTTCCCGAAGAAATTTGGTTTTGGACAAATCCGAAACAAGCAGATACCCATTGGGAAGAAGATTTACTAAAAACAGTTAAGCCAAAAATTTTGCTGTTACTGGATAGAGGCTTCTATCACTTCGCTTTTTGGTCAAAATTAATTGAGCAAGAAATTGGATTTATCACTCGAATTAAGAAAGGTGCATCTTATCAAGTAAAACGGGTATTAACCAATACCTATGATGTTAAAGACCAGATAATCCAGATAGGTGCAGGGACAAAAAAGACACCTAGTTTGACTATAAGATTAGTACAAATTCGCTCGAAAAATAGCTGGCGTTCTTATCTGACGAGTATCCGAGAACCCGAAATATTGCCCCCATATGTAGTGGCAGATTTATATCAAAGACGCTGGCGAATTGAAGACGCCTTTTGTATAGTAAAGAGACTCCTAAATTTAAGTGATTTATGGACAGGTTCTGTCAACGGAATCCAGCTCCAAATCTGGGCTACCTGGCTATTTTATGCGGTTATGGTAGACTTAGGGGATGCCGTTGCAGATGAATTAGGAGTGCCAATTGAACGTGTTTCATTAGAAATGATTTATCGGGGAATGTATCATTTTTCTGTGGCCTATCAAAAAGGATTAGCTTCTGACCTCGTTAAGTATTTTGCTGACGAAAAAAATCAAGATTTAGGGATTGTTAAGCGACAACGAAAACCTCAGATAAGGCTAATTATTTCTCCTTTCCCTGGAACTCAAAGAAGTCCCGAACAATTTTTTTTAAATAATAAAGGAACAAATGGAGTCATATTTTAATTGGTATCTCGGTAAAAAAATGAGTAAGATTACTCATTGACAACAGTGCTTTTAGCTTAACTTGTGAGTAATGGCCTGCGGTAGTGGCGATGCGTCACAATCCGTTACTCAAGGCCATGAGTGAGCGATTATTGGGTCGTGGCTGGCGTCAAAATGCAGGTGATTGGCGCTCTGATGAGGAAATTGGTGCATTTGGCTTTTGGGATTTTAAAGTCCCAAAAGCCTTTTGACCCTAATTATTTACTCGCTACCCCTTGACAGTTCAAGACAGTATCTACCTGATTTCGGGCGAAGCGAAGCGGAGGGAATCGACCGGACATGATATTATTCAACCAGAAACTATCTCTATAGAATTGCAAAATTCGATCGACCTCCTGGTCACCCCAGAACAATTCGAGGCCCTAGCATTGGCAAATCCCGACTTGAGATTAGAGAGAAATGTATAAGGAGAGTAGGCTTTTGAGCCTGTCCCACAAGAGTTTCATAAAATTTATTGAGGCCAAACTAAATGGGAGGCCAGCTTACTACCCCTACTTTTAAGCCTAATAGTTCGGTTGCCTTGAAGCTCTCTACAGGCTTAGAAAATAAATATCCTTGCCCCAACTCACACCCCAACTCTTGCAGTTTCTGTAGCTGTGTTGGCGTTTCTATCCCTTCTGCCACGATATCCATACCTCGGCTGCGAGCCAGCGTCACGATCGTCTGGATAATTTCTACGCCACTGTTGTCGGCCCCAATGCGGCTCACAAAAGAGCGGTCAATCTTTAAGGTATCAATGGGAAACTCGTGTAAGCGGCTTAAAGAAGAGTAGCCCGTGCCAAAGTCGTCGATACACAACTGAATGCCTAGAGCTTTTAGCTGCTTCAACATCTTTTCTTCCCTGGATACTGTTTCTAAAATGCAACTTTCAGTAATCTCTAGTTTTAGAGAGTAGCTTGGAATGCCAGTCTGCTGCAAAATCTCCTCAATTCGATTGAGTAGGTTTACTTGCTTGAGCTGCACGGGGGAAAGATTGACATTAATCGTCAAGGGAGGTGTTTGGGGAAACTGTTGCTGCCAAATACTGATCTGGTGACAAGCTTCCTGCAAAACCCACCACCCCAGTTCATTGATCAAACCAGTTTCTTCAGCCACAGGGATAAACTCAGCAGGCGGGTAGATCGTGCCAGATGCGTGATGCCAGCGCACCAAAGCTTCAAAGCCACTCAGTTGCCCCGTAGAAAGGGAGACAATTGGCTGGTAGTGAACGCAAAATTCTTGTAGCGCGATCGCCCTTCTCAAGTCGTTCTCCAACTGCAACCGCGTCATAGCCACAGTTTGCATAGCTGGAGCGAAAATTTCGTAACGCCCTCTGCCTTGAGCTTTAGCATAATACATTGCGATATCCGCATCTCTGAGTACGTCTTCTGGGCGATCGTAACCCATTGTGCTCAGGAGAATGCCAATGCTGATCTCGGTAAATACTTCATAATCATTCAAATTAAACGGCTGCCTTAATTGATTTTGGATGCGTTCAGCCACCCTGTTTGGTTCATCAATATGTTTAATATCTTCCAGCAATATCACAAATTCATCTCCTCCAAACCGCGCAACTGCATCTGTATGGCGTAAACAAACTTGCAGTTGACGAGCAACGCTTTTTAGTAATTGATCCCCAACCAAATGCCCGAGGCTATCATTCACTACTTTAAAGCGATCTAGGTCAATAAATAGCACCGCATATAAATAATCTTCATGTCTGTATGACAAGTCGATCGCCTGTTGCAGCCGATTCATAAACCAAGCGCGGTTAGGCAACTCCGTTAGCGCGTCGTGAAAAGCATCATGTCCTAATTTTTCTTCCCTTTCCAACAACTGAACTTGAGCCTGTTGAAGCTCGTTGTAGGCTTGTCTAAGTTCAGCCGTTTGAGAAGCCACCCGTTCCTCTAACTCAGAAGTGAGTTTCTGCAAGGCCACTTCCGCCTCTTTTCGCCTTTCAATTTCCTGTTTGAGAAGCACATTTTGCTCTTCCAGCGTCTTGGTCAAATTTCGCAGTCTCAGGTGTAGTTGCAAGCGGGCTAGGACTTCTTCTTGCTGAAAGGGTTTGGTGATATAATCTACTGCCCCAATTGACAAACCTTTAACCTTATCCACGCGATCGGTAAGAGCTGTCATAAAAATCACAGGGATATCTTTCGTTGCCACCGATGCTTTTAAACGGCAGCAGGTTTCAAACCCATCTATCCCCGGCATCATCACATCTAATAATATGATATTTGGCGAAACTTCTTGTAGCTTCTCAATAGCACTTTCCCCATCCTTAGCCACTAAAACCTTGAAGCCTGACTCCTTCAAAAAATCGAACAGAAGTTTGAGGTTATTCGGGTTATCGTCAACAATTAAAATCACATTTTCGTTGGGATTCAACATTTTATTCTCCAAAATGTTTTTTGACAAAGGCTAGTAGTTCTTTTTCTTCAAAGTTTTTGGCAAATTGCAACACTTTATTAGCAAACGGATGATAGTTCCCATCTATCTTCTTGAGTCTATTGGCTTCCTGCTCAACAACTTCAATATCGCCGATTCGAGCTGCATTAAACAGCGTTACAAGCTCTGTTGATGGCGGGATAGTAAGCTCACCACTTTGAACATTTAATAAATTAGTGAAACCTTCCTGCTGTTCGTTTGCCAAATCCGTAGGTTCGTCGTAAATCCATTCGATTTGCAAGTAATCCTTTAATACTTCTAGCAATTCTTCTACTTGGATCGGCTTGGACAGGAACTCGTTACAACCTGCTTCTTGGCTATTTTGGCGATCGAATTCAAACACGCTGGCGCTGGATGCTATCAATATTACATCTTTAAACTCTGATGACTTTCGGAAGCGCCGTGACATTTCAAATCCATCCATTACTGGCATCACTAAGTCTGTGATAATCAGATCGGGTTTAAAATCAATGGCTTTATTTAAACCCTCTTGTCCATTACAAGCTTCCATGATTTTAAAACCTAGTGGTTCTAAAAAAATTCTAATAAAACCTCGATTTTCTAATCGATCGTCTACTAACAAAATTTTATTTTTATTTCCTTTAAAACCCTTTAAATTGATTGAAGTATTTGGCGAAGGTTGCTCAATAAATTCACATGATCGAGTCAACTCTAATTCAAAGTAAAAAATGCTGCCTTGACCGAGTATACTTTCGACTTTTATTTCGCCTCCCATCATTTGAACAATTTTCTGTGCGATCGCTAATCCTAACCCAGTGCCTTCTGCCTTCTGCTGGCTATTTCCGACTTGTTCAAACGGTAAAAATATTTTTTCTAACTGTTCTGGTGCCATTCCAACCCCAGTATCTTGGATATGGAAACGAATTTTAGTAAGTTGTGATGGGTCAGAGTCTTCCCCCGTACCTATTACGCCTACCTTAAAAATAACCCCTCCTTTTTTTGTAAATTTAATAGCATTTCCCAACAGGTTAAGCAAAACTTGGCGCAGTCGTTTTTCATCAGCATTTACAGCGTTAGGAAGTTGATTTAATACTTGATAACTAAATGTAATTTCTTTTTGTTCAGCTCGGATACGGCAGATTTCCACCACCCCGATCAAAAAAGAAGAAAAATTAAAATTTGAACTGTAAAGTTCCATTTTACTGGCTTCAATTTTAGAAATGTCTAAAATATCGTTAATCAGCGTGAGTAAGTGGGAACCACACTGGTGAATAATGTGGATAGCATCTTTTTGTTTAGGAGTGGTAGTTTTATCGCGTTCCATAATTTGAGAGTATCCTAGAATTCCGTTCAGGGGTGTGCGGAGTTCATGGCTCATGTTGGCGAGGAATTCGCTCTTGGCATGGTTAGCAGTATCAGCGGCAATTTTTGCCTCTTTTAGCTCACTTGTCCGTTCTTCTACTCGATTTTCTAGCTCTGAGTTGGTCTTTTCTAAAGCAGCAAAAGACTCGCGCAATTGCTGTGCCATCTGGTTAAAAGATTGAGCGAGAATTCCCAGTTCATCTATGCCATTTACCTCTACTTTTTGGTCTAATTGACCGCTAGCGATCGCTCGACTCGCTTGACTTAACCGAAAAATCGGATGGGTAATCCAGCGGGAGGCGAGGATTCCTAAGAACGTCGCTAGCACTAACGCTAAAACGCAGAGTAGGATAGTGCTGCGGGTATTGGCATTGATTTGCTCCATAAAGTCGGCTTCTGGAACGACTACAACAATCAGCCAATCAAGACCTCTGCCATCTTGGAATCTGGATACTTGCACGAATTCCCGCTGACCGTTCAGCATGAATTCAAGTTGCTGGTTGCTGTCAATGTTGGTGAAGTTATCAAAGCGTTCTATTAAATGCTGTGCTGTACCTTTGATTAAAGGTACGCTGCTTTCAATCGCTTTTAATCTTTGCGTTTTTTTGCCATCTGTGCTGTCAAGAAATGGCTTCTCGGCGGTGGAAGAAGCCACTAGCAAGCCCGATCTTTCTACGATGAAAGTCTTTCCAGATATACCAATTTTTAAAGTTTGGAGAAAGTCGCCAATTTTTGAGAGAAACAGATCGGTACTTACAACTCCTAGAAAAGTGCCATTTTTATCGTAAACAGGTTGGCTAGCTGAGATTCCTAGGCTAGGTTGAATATAATATTGATAAATTTTATTCCATTGGGGTTTGCCTGCAACTTTTGCGGCCTTATACCAGGGTCGGATGCGGGGATCGTAGTCGGGGTGGGTTTCCTTAAACTGAGTCGGGTTGCCCTCTCTATCTACCTTGACGATCGTATTGAGAAAATTAGTAGAGCGATCGGTTATTTCAATAACCACACTGCCATCATCCTTATATCCAGCACCCGCATATTCTTTTCTTTCCCCTCCAAAACTGATGTAACTAACGGTGGGAAATTGCTTTAGTTGCCAGAAGAAGTAGCTTCTCATCGAACTCATATTGTCGGGATTCCACAACCCAAAGCGACGAATGGCATCGACGCCGATGGCATTGACCAAATGGGGCGTTTCCAAGTAAGTGTTTAATTGTTGATTGATGCGGGCGACTACCTCCGTTCGTAATTGGGTAGTAACGTTGTTGACGGCAGTTTTGCCGTTGCGTAGCGAGAGCCAACCTGTCAGCCCCACAGCGACAAAGATTTGCAGCACGAATGGTACGACTAATACGAGGCGCAGCGGGATTTTTTGAGGGCTTTTTGCAAGTTCATTCTCACTTGCGATTAGAGTCATGGCGGAGTCATTTTAGTATTTGGATTGTATCAATAACAACAGTCGCTCAGCTTTGATAATTTAAAGTCAGTTCTAGGGAAATTCTTGATTCTCTCTATTTTGAATGCCAATTGGTTTAATGATATCTTATTGTTGAATAACCGGGCTGAAATGAGCGGGTAATACTGATACAGTTTGCAAATTTATGAAAAAAAACAGCTCCCCATTTGAGACGGAATCTCCATAAATGTCAAATGCTATATTTTGCTTGGGGTTGCAGTGTGAGCCTACCTGCCGATTTCATGGATATTGAGTACACCTTCATTCACTTGTAGGTCTTGACCTCAATACTAATTGATCTAAGCATACAACTAACTATAGTCAGGACTTACGAACTATAGGGTCTGAAACCCAGCTTCCCCGTGCTGCCCTAAAAAGGGGGGGAACCGCTTCAAAAAACGGGGTACTTGAAAGCCCTCTTGGAAAAAGGGTTTGGGGGTTCTATGCGTAAGTCTTAAGCTTACGCCAGCTAAATTGCGCTTTTTTTTCAAGGGGCTCTCTGGCCCGTCTCACAAGGATTCTCAAATAAAGGAAATGGGAACCTAGATGCACAATAACTTAATAGTCGATCGTGCATAGTGCCTAAACCAACCATAAACTCAACACTTTGACGGGGTGACAAGCAGGTTAAAAGCAAAGCTGCGTCAAGATTTTGAGTTGATTAACCAAGCACAAAGATATTTGCGGGCGTGATTCAATAAAAGAGAGTGGCGAGATCCCTTGAATCAGGTTCAAGGCGAGCTTGGAGGATCGTATGAGTCAATAAGCCTGTGAATAATCCCCTATCTTTTTTGAGGTTCAGGGGCTTTAATGCTTTTACCATCAAGGTTTGACAGGCGTTGTCACCCCGCCAAGTATTTTAACTTAGGATCGCGAATTAAATAATTTACACAAGGAAAGTGGGGTGTCCCGCCCGCCCTTTCTGGACGGGCGGGACGCCCATCCCACAAGAACCATCACGCATTGTAAGGAAGGAAAATTTAATAACATCAGCGATGTATAATAAGTAAATGAGTGAATATAAATAGGTTCATGTTTCGGTAGGGATGTCAAATATTATACCTACTTGGTTCTTCTTGTATCGCCCATGATTTGTTGACTTGAATCATTTATTACTAACTTAATTTATGTATTACTCAGACGAAATTACTGCTTTAATGCTCAAACATCATCAGTCTTTATCTGAAAAAGACCAAAGAAAATATGCAGCGATAGAAGCCGTAAAACTTGGTCGTGGTGGAATTATTTACATAGCCCGAGTTTTGGGAGTAGACAGAAATACAATAGCCAACGGCATTAAGGAGTTAAAAAGTGAATCAGAACCCACCTTGAATCAAAAGAGAATTCGCCGACCTGGGGGAGGAAGAAAAACTAGGGATTCTCAGATACCTGATTTAAATGAGCGTTTTTTAGAAGTCTTAAAAAACCACACAGCCGGAGATCCAATGTCCGCTCAAATTAAATGGACAAATCTTACGCATCAACAAATCGTTGAAGGTCTGAAGGCTCAGGAAACAATAGTCAGTACCACAGTCGTTCAAAAACTGTTAAAAAAACATGGATATGTGAAACGCAAAGCTCAAAAACAACAAACAACCGGAGTCACAAAAAATCGTAATGAACAATTTGAAAATCTTGCCAGAATAACGGCTCAGTATGAGTTGCGGGGTAATCCAATTGTTAGTAGGGACACCAAAAAGAAGGAATTTATTGGAAATCTCTATCGAGCAGGCAGTCTATATACTACCGAAGTTGTTACGACATTTGACCATGACTTTTGGAGTCTAGCTGACGGAAAAGTAGTACCTCATGGAATTTATGATCGGCAACATAACCGAGGATATTTAAACCTGGGAATCAGTAAAGAAACGAGTGAATTTGCTTGTGAATCGATTAAATTATGGTGGCTCAATTACGGAAAATTTATCTATCCTCAAGCCGATTCAATTTTAATAAAATGCGATGGAGGTGGCAGTAATAATTCTAATCATCATATCTTTAAATCAGATTTACAAAAGTTAGTTGACGAGCTAGGGATAGAAATTAGAATCGCACACTATCCTCCCTATACATCGAAATATAATCCGATCGAACATCGTTTGTTTCCTCACGTAACTAGAGCCTGTCAAGGAGTGATTTTTACTTCTCTTGAGTTAGTGAAAAAACTCATGGCAAAAACGCATACTAAAACCGGGCTTTCTGTCGTAGTAAATGTGATTGAGAAAATTTATGAAACTGGTCGAAAAGTAGCTAATGGATTTAAAGAAACAATGAAAATTATTTTTGATGAATATCTACCTAAATGGAATTATCGTGCAGTGCCGACTATTTAACAAACGCTAAAGTTATTAAATTTTCATTCCTAAGATACAAGGGGCGGGTTCACCAACAATATCTGCCAATAATTGACAATCTCAAAAACCCGCCCGGCCGGGATATTATGGTCAATCGATCGGACATGATATAAATGTTTGTACCATATTCAATTCCAGGTTTTTTTAGATTGAACTCGGCAACAAGAAAAGAGTTAAATAAGAACTATCGCGGGGGTGGGGCGGGTTTACGAAATTATCGGTTTTAGGCAATTATTGTCGGTGAACTCGCCCCTACAGGTTGTTGACAATAGTGCAATATGTTTGATGCTTTTTACAACTGTCCGAAACCTTTTTTTGGCTTATCTTTTTTCTTTTTCTTCTTCTGCTGGGCACCCATATAGCCACGGGAACCGGGCTGCATTCCGCCCGGGCCGCCCATTCCCGGCATTCCCGGCATTCCGGGCAATCCTCCCATTCCTGTAAAGTTTCCTTGACTCATTTGCTGCATCATGGTACGCATTTTTTGGAAGTCGCTGACGAGTTTTGTTACGTCATTTTCGGCGTAGCCTGCGCCTTTGCCGATGCGGCGGCGGCGGGATGGAGAACTTGCTAAAAGTTCGGGATTGCGGCGTTCTTCAATTGTCATTGAATTAATCATGGCTTCGGTGCGTTTTAGCTGCACTTCTCCCTGCCGCATTTGTTCGTCTGAGAGTTTGTTCATCCCCGGAATCATTTTCATGATGCCGCCGAGGGAACCCATATTTTTTAACAATCTGGTTTGCTTGAGAAAGTCGGTAAAGTCAAACTTTGCCGTGAGCATTTTCTCTTGCATTTTCTCGGCGTCGGCGATGTCGAATTCTTCTTGGGCTTTTTCTACTAGCGTCAAGACATCGCCCATGCCAAGTATTCTCGATGCCATGCGTTCGGGATAAAATGGTTGCAATGCTTCCACTTTTTCGCCTACGCCGACAAATTTAATCGGCGCGCCGGATATTTGGCGCACGGATAAGGCTGCACCGCCGCGGCTGTCGCCGTCTAATTTGGTGAGGATTGCACCGGTAATCCCGATTTGTTCGTGAAAGGTGCGGGTTAAATTTGCTGCTTCTTGGCCGGTCATGGCATCAACAACTAACAGCGTTTCATGGGGTTGTACTGTTTGTTTGATGCGAACCAATTCTGCCATCATTTCTTGGTCGATTTGCAGGCGGCCTGCTGTATCGACGATGATGGTATCTACGCCTAGTTGTTTGCCGTGTTCGATGCCTTGGCGGGCAATTTCTACGGGGTCAATGTCTTTGCCTAGTTCAAATACTGGTACGTCGATTTGTTTGCCGAGGGTAAGCAATTGGTCGATCGCGGCTGGTCGATAAATGTCGGTGGCGACTAGCAGTGCGGTAAGATTTTGCTTGCGGAGGTGCAGGGCTAGTTTGGCGGTGGCCGTGGTTTTCCCGGTTCCTTGCAAACCGGCCATCAGGATGACGGTGGGCCCGGATTCGGCGGTGGCGAGGGGTACGTTGGTTTCCCCCATGACGCGGACGAGTTCGTCGTGGACGATTTTGATGAATTGTTGGTCGGGACGGACGCCTGAAACGACTTCTGCCCCTTGTGCTTTGGCCGTTACCTCTCCGACAAAGTTTTTGACGACTTGGAGGTTGACATCGGCTTCCAGGAGGGCGCGGCGGACTTCTTTGATGGCGTCTTGGATGTTGCTCTCGGAGATTTTATTCTGTCCGCGCAGTTTTTTCCAGGTGGATTCGAGTCGATCGGCAAGGGCTTCAAACATAGGGCTTTGTTGGCTAGTCAGTCTTTTTTATTTTAGGGCTAAACGGGGGTTTTTGGATGAATGTTTGCTAATTTTTCAATAATCCTTTCAGGGCGGGCTAGAAGCCCAACCCACAATAAAATTAATTCATAATATTGTGGAACAGGCCGGACAGCCTGTTCTTAAAACTGCTGCAAGCTGTGATTTTTCACGTATTCTGCGATCGCCCCTTGGACTGCAAACAGGGTGCGATCGCCCTTTTCGACTTTTTCGATTAATAATCTCCGTCTCAAGGATTCGACGGCTTTGAGGAATTCTGATGGGGATAATTCCAAGAGGGCTGGCTTTTTGGAGATTTCGACTGCTTTGTTTTGATTCGCCAACCAGGACATTACTTGTTTTTCAGTATCTGACAAGCGCTGAAAATGTTTGTGCAATAAATATTCTAAGTCTCCTAAAACTAAGCTGTCATAGGATAAAAAATCAGAAATATTGCCGTTAAATAAGTCTTGAATTGCAGCGGCTGCTGTATGCAGCCACAAGGGATTACCTTGGTAAAGATCGATCAATTCAGACCATTTTTCTGATTCTGCTAAGCCTTTTTCTGTGAAGATTTCTCGCGCTGCTTCTCCTAAACCATTGAGTGGCAATGTTTGACAAGTTTTCTGGCGGCTTTCTAAGGCTGCAATTTCTCTGGGTTTTTCCCAACTGAGGAGAATTAGGCAACTGTTGTGGGATGATTCTGCTATTTGTTTGAAGAATGCGCCGTAGTTTTCATAACCCGGTTGGTAGTTTCCTGCTAGTTGTTGGCTGCTGAAAATTGTTTGCACATCATCGAGGATGATGAGACAGCGGTGCGATCGCAAATAGTCTAGTAGGGGCAATCCCCCCGCGGTTGCCCTTTCTTCGGGCACCGAGGGGGCGGGCACGGGGGCACCGCCCCTACAGGATTGAATTATGTCGGTTTGGAGTGATGCGAGGGCTGGCGCGTTGTGGAGGCTTCGCCAGATGATGCGATCGAATTCGTGTTGAATTTGTGGGATTAGTTGGAGTGTCAGGGCGGTTTTGCCAATGCCGGATAAGCCGAGGATGGTGATGAGACGGGTGCGGCTTGAAATCCAGTTTTCGAGGGTGGTGAGTTCGGATGTGCGATCGTAAAATGTGGAGATTTCTGGTGCGTCGCCTAAGTCGATGCGGGGCTGTTTTGTTGTTGGTTGCGGGTTTGGGGGTGTTTTGGGCGATCGGGCTTTTTCAGGACAAACATTAAGGTTTTTATTAACTGTTATATTCTCACCTGTTATATTTTCAACAATAGTTGATCTATAGTTATAAACTATACCGTTTTCTAATACGGCCCTAAAATTGTTTTTAGTAATATTTTTTTTCAATCCTTTAGAAAGTGTTTTCCAAAGGTCCGATCCGACATTTCTAACATGACTTGGACTTGAGTAAACTTCTTGAGCAATTTGCGTGTAAGTTGTGTCTTGTAAAGTTCCCCGCAGAATAGCTTCTTGCACGTAATCCAAATGCTTTCCCGTCTTAGAAAAAATTAGCTCATCTGCCAGTGTCAAAACTTCGGCAATATCCATAGATTAGGGAGAAGCTGGAGTTGTACGCCATTAATTATACCTGACATTTCGTACAATCGTGACATTTTTGATTTGGTCATCTATCTAAAGTCAGGACTTTTCCTACACAGCTCATCCTTTATATTAATTGATTAAGGTATTAGCAGGATATTTTTATGAAGCGAGTGCGGTGGCTCAGCGGTTTGTTGTCGGCTGGGGTGTTGTCTTTTAGTTTAACGACAGTTGGCGCACAAGTGGCACAGGCCCAGCGCCCGATCCATATACTCGACCTGCAATGTCTCGTTACGCAGGGTACACTCTCACTTAGTAGTGGCGGGTTAGCTTATTTGTACAGGCGGCCTACAGACATTTCAATAGGCCGACAACTATACACCAGTATTATGAGTGTACGCGAGGCCAGTTGGACTTGTAAACTCCCAGGCGGTCGTGCTTCTCTCCGATTGGAGTATGGAGTTGCAGATCAAGATGAGATTTCACCACCCAAAATCGAGGTTTATGTAGATGGAAATCAAGTAGCTTCTCAGGTGGGGAAGCTTGGGAGGATCAATACAATGCTGGTAGATGTTAGTAATGGTAAAAGTTTATCTCTTGATATCTCTTGTTCCACAGCTAAAAATTGTAACCAAAGGTCTTATCACTTCTTCAAATTTAATCTAGAGCCGGGGGCAAGTTCTCCTGGGAGTCGATAAATTATGAGTATCAGCCGCCGTCAATTTAACCGGATCGTCATCTGGGGTGGCGCTTCTTTTGCTGCTTCCGCCACATCCGGCATCTTTTTCCCTAAACCTGCCGAGGCTTATTCCCTAGAATTTCCGATTAGTGCTTTATCAGCCGATCGCGTTTTTAACGGTATTCAAAAATATTGTGGAGCACAGCCCATCCCCGGTGTTCTATCACCGATCGTACAAGGCAATAGTAATGTTAGCAGTAAAGTAGAACCAGCGGCCGCCAACGCTATTCGCACCGCAGACAAAGAATTTGTCAACCGCAATTTTACCAGCAAAAGAACCGAATTAGCTGTAACTGGCAGCGGTTCTAATTTTGCATCAGATACCAGTCGGCTGTGGGGGCGGCAAAGACAGGATCAAGTCGGCCCGAATGTGGGCTTTGGCTTCGTACAAAAGTGGGAAGATCAATATAGCGATGCCAAAATTTCCGGGCCGACAATGTGCGCTATTCATAACGCTCAACAAGTCTTAGCCGATCAAAGATTGACACCTCCTGAAATCGCCGCTTCTATCTTACCAACTCGATCGCGATTGGATGATTGGGGCTCCTGGGGAGGTGATACCGATGCCTCTGCTGGGAGGAATCCTGGTGCTGTTTTTGCTCAATACGATACAGCCGCGGGTACGGTGACATCTCGCTACGATTTAGTTGAACCGGGGCCGAAAGGTTTTGGGCGGGTTGAGTATACTATTGAAGCCGAAGATCAGCCTCGGCGGGTGATTTTGGTGACGGTGAGGTTTTAGGGAAGTAATAGAGATATTCGGTAGGGACACAGGACTGCTGTGTCCTCTTTCTTTCTCTTTCTATATTTCTGCGGATACGGACATGGCAGTGCCGTTTCCCTACAAATATTCTGTATCAAATCAATCCTATTTTTGCAGTTGACCAATCAAATCTAATGCTTTCTGAGCATCTGCATTCATTCCTTGATCCCTAAATAAACGAGCAGCTTGTTGCAAATCTGCGATCGCCCCTGGCCTATCTCCCATTCTCACCAAGGTAATTCCTCGGTTAGCATAAGCCTTTGCATAACTGGGATTGAGTTGAATTGCTTGAGTGTAATCAGCTAAGGCAGAGCGATCGTTATTGATGCGAAATAAGGCCAATCCTCTGTTAAAATAAGTGTTGGCGCGACCGGGATTGATTTGCAGCGCTTGATTGAAATCGTCGATCGCCCCTTTTTGATCGCCCAAATCTGAAAGCGCCAATCCTCGGTTGTTGTAAGCCGCGGCAAAGTTTCTATCCAAACGGATGACTTGAGTATAATCGGCGATCGCCCCCGGTTTATCTCCCATCGCCGACAAAACCAGCCCCCGATTGTAGTAAGCATCGACATAACCGGCATTTAGGGCGATCGCCTTGCTATAATCAGCGAGACTTTTTGGCATTTGTCTCAAATCTGAATAAGCCAGTGCTCGATAAAAATAAGCTTCTGAATAATCTGATTGAGTTTGAATCGCTTGGTTGAAATCTGCCACAGCCCCTGACAAATCTCCCTTGTCAAACCGAGTTAAACCCCGAACGTAATAAGTTTTAGCATCTTGGGGATTGTTCAGTTTCAGAGGTGCATTGGCTGTGGGAGAGGTATTTATCAAAAGTGCCGATCGATTTAAGCCCGCATCCGACAATTTAGCGATAAAAGTGTTGATAGGAATTGCCGAATTAAACCCTGTTTTATCTGTAAATTTATCTACTGGTTTTCCTTCGTCATCCGTTATAAAATCGAGATCGCCCTCTCCATGAACCCCGACTACGCGCCCTTCTCCATCAAATACAGGCCCTCCACTCATTCCCCCTTTCGTGACAGCATTGTAACGCAAGGTATAACCCCGTGGATGATTCTGACGACGGCTGGTAACAAAGCCTGGTGAAAATTCAAAATTGCGTTTAACTGTGTACTTTTGTTCCAACATATTACCTGGATAGCCAAACACAAAAATTCCTGTACCAATTGCCGCTTGTTCGGAATCGCCTAAAGTTACAACAGGATAAGATTCTGGACTGTTAAATGTTACGACTGCTAAATCTGGAGCATTCTGGCCTTTCTGCAATAGTACACTTCTGGTTACTTGATAGTCTTTTCCAGCAGATGTGCGAATTGTATAAGTATCCTTAGTATTAGCAACAACATGGTTAGATGTCAAAACTGTGTAAGTTGTGCCTTGTTTGGCAATAATAAATCCAGACCCGCCACCATGAAGTGTTGCATTGATTTGAACCGTGACAGATTCAGCTAATTTGGCAATTTCTGGCGATGACATAGCGAAAATCGGTGCAGGCGCAAAAATGACTATTCCTGCTACCGTTACTGTTCCTGCTAGGATGCTGGTGAGGGAATCAAAGCGCGAATAATCCCTATTCATAGGTGATTGCTGAAGAGTAAGATTTTTTATACTCCGAATAGTATAGGCGAAAATAAAATTTATTAAAACCAGAAACCCTGATGTTTTCAGATGCTTTCGATTTTGATGACATTTCGTACATTTCGTACATTTCCACCATTGCCGACATTACTATGCCATATTTTACTTGTAGATGTTCCAGGGTAAACGCATCTAAATTAAGTTGACATAAAATCATGTTTGTGAATCACTAAAATTGGGTGCATCTCACTTTTGCAAATACATCAAGCGGAAAGTTGACCATTGAGATAAGCACAGCGAAGAGAAAGGAATTAGAAAACACTCTCGATATTCCACTGCGCTCCCGATAGTTTCACCCTGACTCCAATTCCTTTAATCGTTGATTCCACTGTTCCAGAACCGATAGAACTTAAAGATGCTTCTTTATAGTATCGGTAGTTACAGCACTTTCGTGACTAAGAGGTACAGTAACAGCAGTGATCAAAAGAATTTTCGATTTGCTTACTTGAACATAATTTCACTCCCAATTCCAATAGTTTTTCTACTATCTGTACACTTCGAGGTACATATCTCCTGACTATTGTACCTAATCATTAAGCAAAGTGCTGTAAGGTTCAGTCAGCGCAAAATGTAATGGGCATTTGAATACAACATTGTCATTCGCGAAAACGCCACATAACAACCCGCATTGCACCATTTTCAAGAACAGGCTTTCCGGCCTGTTCCACAAAGAGTATATTTCTCGTGGGGTGGTCAGGAGAGCGCGCCCATAAAAGGCTTCTTGAGAATGGTGCAACATCTCAGGTTAAGCAAACTTAATCTTCAAATAATCATCCTCCATCTTCGCCCCCGAAGGTTGCAGCGCGGCTAAAGCTTGCGGCAAAACCATATTGCGGCGGTGATTCCCAATCCGAACATTCAATTCATCTCCCGTTTTCGTCAACTGAATTTGATCCTTAGCAATTCCCGGCAAATACAGTTCGAGAACATATTGATTGTTGTCCTGCACAATTCTAATCGTATTTTCTGTGTAATAAACCTTGCTTGGGTCTTCATCTGCATAAAGCGTTTCTTTCAAACGTTCCAAAGCCGGCAAACCGCACATTTCCTCGGAATAAAGCGGCACTTCTTTTACAGGAAGCGGCCGAAAATTTTCGTGAATTTCCTGCTTGTACTGCTGCTGGTTCTCTTTCCAGCGCTTGAAAAATGGATCGGTTACTTCTTCAGGAATAATCCGGTTGGCGACAATTAAATCTGTGGCAACATTGTACAAACTCAAATAGGCGTGAGCTCGCAAAGATTCTTTGATTACCATTTTTTCAGGATTCGTAACTAACCTTACCGAAGTCACAGTATTGTCAGTTAAAATCTTTTCCAAAGCTTCAATTTGTTCGTAAAATTCATAAGGTGCATCCATCACCTCTTTGTCGGGCAAAGAAAAGCCCGCAAGTGGTCTAAAAAACGGTTCAACTAAAGGTCTGAGGGCAACAGATATACCTTGCAAAGGCTTGTAAAATTTTCTCATGTACCAGCCGCCAACTTCCGGCAAACTTAGCAGTCGCAATGCTGTACCTGTGGGGGCGGAATCGATAATTAAAACATCATATATGCCCTCGTCGTAATGGCGTTTCATCCGCACCAAACCAAAGATTTCGTCCATTCCCGGCAAAATGGCTAATTCTTCAGCTTGCACGCCCTCAAGTCCCTGCGCTTTCAAAACTTGAGTAATGTAGCGTTTGACTGCTCCCCAATTGCCTTCTAATTCCCTGAGAGCGTCCAATTCTGCTCCCCACAAATTGGGTTTGACCAGTCGAGCATCGTGTCCGAGTTCCATGTCGAAGCTGTCGGCCAAGGAGTGGGCGGGATCTGTGCTCAGCACTAGGGTTTTGTATCCCAATTCGGCGCATCGCAAGCCCGTAGCAGCGGCTACGGAGGTTTTGCCGACGCCGCCTTTTCCGGTCATTAATATTAAGCGCATTGATTGTTTAGCTCGCCTGAAAGTTCTTTACTTATATATTGTAACGGGATGTAACGGAGATTAATTTAGTGGGGTAATTAATTTGGTCGATCGCCCGCCGGACACAGCCAATTGTCAACACAGCACAAAATCGGTGCGATGTCAATAGCAATAAAAGTTAAATCGTGTCCGATGGATCGATCGCGAACTCATCGCATTTTTTGGTCATACCTTTCATCTAAAGCGTGCGATCCATTGGAATTACGATCGCCCTTTGAGACATCTTGCAGCGAATTTTTAAACCAGATGGACTGCTGGGGGAATGGCATAGAAATTTTTTCTTCATCAAATACCTGCTTCAATCGCCGGCGAAACTCGCGTCCGACTTCCCACTTTTTCAGGGGTTGAGTTTGAATCAAGAGGCGAATCGTAATGCTATTTTCACCAAACGCATCAACGCCAAGTACCTTGGGAGGTTCTAATATTAATTCTTGCCACTCAGAATCCAAACTCATTTGAGTCGCTGCTTTTTTAATTACGGCGATCGCACGGTCAATATCGGTATTATAAGCAACCTCAATACCTAAATTCACACGAGACCAACTGCTAGTATGGTTTTTCACCATCGTAATACTGCCATTTGGAATACTAATTAAATCGCCATCTTGGTTCCGTAATTGAGTTACCCGCAGGTTCATTGTTTCCACGGTTCCACTTTCATTGTTAGCAGTGATTATATCGCCAACCCCATACTGATCCTCCAAGAGAAAAAACAATCCGTTAATCATGTCTTTGACAAGACTTTGAGAGCCAAAGGAAATCGCCAACCCAAAAATACTCACACTTGCCAAAAGCGGCACAATATTAACACCCAAAATTGACAAAGCAGTCAATCCGCCAGCAGCAATACAACAGAAACCGCTAGCTCCCTTCATCACGCCAGAAAAAGTTTTTAGCCGCTGAATCCTTCGGACTGATACACTATCTTGAAGGAATTGTCCCTGACTGAGAGCTGCTACAAAATGGTCAATTACAACGAAGCTGATGCGAAGTATTAGGTAAGTTGCAGCCCCAATTAAGATTAAGTTGAGTAAGGTGACGCTCACACTTTTCAGCAATAGTGATTGCAGCCATCGAGTCTGCGGAAACAGGCTCAAACAAAATGAAATTCCGCCTCCCCACAGGCCAAGCTGGCCGAGTTGCAATAACCGCTGTCGCACTTCGTACCAAAATTTGAGCCGCTGCTTCCGAGCAATTTTTTGTTGCTGTTTGCAAGCAATCGCTGCAGCTTCATCCTGCTCCTGTTCAGACAAATCTTCTACTTGCTCTTGGGAAGCATTGAGTTGTTCGATCTGTGTTAAGACTGCTGCATAACGGGCTTTGATATAGCGCTGTCTGAGGCGCATTCCCAGACTGAGCAGGAGCATAAATAGGATGACTCCGCCCGCTCGCAATGCCTGCTTTGCTAAAAACTTTGGCTGATGCTCCCGTTGAGACGCAAGCAGGGCGTTTTTAATAATTTGAGTCAAGTTTTGAGCGTGAGTGGTTAGTTCGACTCCGTAGAGGCGAGCATCGTCAGTGGTAACGGTCATCAAATAGTTTTTATTAACAGAAATAATTGGAAGTTGACTTGTTTGGTCTACGCTGTAATCGACTTCTAATTTTCCCGGTTCAAAGTTGGTATTGGCAATTCCTTGAAGCTGATTTGTAACGGTTTTTACTCTTTGCTGAATGGGTGAAAGAGAAATTGCTTCTTGCTGCTTGGTGTTGAGTGCAGGAGCTGTCAAAGCAAATATCGGACGACCATCTAAATAAACATCACCGACAACAAAGTTAGTACCATCGTTACCGGAATAGATATTGAATAATCGCTGTGGTTCTGGAGATGAGGGTTGTCCGGCCACTGGCACTATCGACGCGCCCAAGAGGAAGATGAATGCACCAATTCCCAAGGCAATTTTGCGCCACAGGTAATTAGTTCGACGAGAATTAAGATTTATCCAGTTCAAGCAAGACATTTTTCTACACATTGCATATTTGTATCAAGGTCTCATATCAATTCCGTTAGCATCGGAATTATTCATTTCTCTCTGACCTCTCTGTGTTCTCTGTGTTCTCTGTGGTTAAATCATTCCGATGCAACCGGAAACGATATCACCTGGGTTTGATTGCTACAGAATGCAATTGATAACGCAATCTGCGCTGTCGCCATTAAGCCAAAAATGATGGCGCAACAGGGTGGCCTTTAGGTTCGATCGCTCAAAGCCAGAGGAATTGAGCAAATGATGGTGGTGAGGCCTGACTCGATCGACTAAAGTGTTGAGTTCGATCGCCGGTTTCGCCACCAAAGCTGCCATTATAACGCTGCACCCAAGACTGTTTGACTAGATGAGAAATTGAGGCGCTGTCATAGTAGTGGCTGGTAAATTCTGCGATCGCCCGATCGGCAATCATCTATCGCCTTTAATCGGGCAAATTAAAAAAGGTTTTACCTGGTGCATAGCAAGCCAAGGTAACGCAGCAAGCGACAGTTACTTTTGAGTAGCGACGGGAAATACAAGTTGTTTGAGCACATCAAAGCGCGAACAATTCCAGTAATCAATGTGGGAAACGATTAAACCGTCGCTGTTGACCTTCAGTTCGCTTCTCCCGCTAATCGCCATTTTTGGTTTCCAAGGTAGCGGTGCTATCCAACTCAGAGTCCAGCGAGTTTCGATGGCATCTCCCGACTGAGAAATATCGTGCAAATCGAGTTGAATTTGTTGAAAAAAAGTTCCCATAAACCCGAGCATTTTTTGGTAGCGATCGACTCCTGTAAATCGATGTAGAGGGTCTTCAAAATAAACATCTTTAGCATAAATGCTGTAAGTCTGATTTTCAGGAAATCTACGGTAGTCCTCGGTGATAATTTGAATAATATTCATGATGATTAGGGATTTGCCTAAAATGATTATAATATAGTTTATACCTGCTATAGAAAAGGCGGATAATTTATGATCGACCTCTACACTTTTACCACGCCCAACGGACGCAAAGTCTCGATTCTGCTCGAAGAAATAGGTTTACCCTACAACACGCACGTCATCGACATCACAAAAAACGACCAATTTAGCCCAGAGTTCATCGCCATCAACCCCAACAGCAAAATTCCGGCAATAGTCGATCGCGATAACGGCATCACCGTCTTCGAGTCCGGCGCCATCCTGATCTATCTAGCAGAAAAAAACGGCAAATTTCTCCCCACCGACAAAGAAAAATACTTTCAAGTTATCGAGTGGCTGATGTTTCAAATGGCCAGCGTCGGGCCAATGTTCGGTCAGCTAAACCACTTCAAACGCTATGCACCAGAACAAATTCCTTATGCAATTCAACGCTACGAAAAAGAAACATTGCGACTCTACGGAGTATTAGACACTCAACTAGAAAAATCCGAATACATCTGCGGCGAATATTCAATTGCCGATATGGCTACTTATCCCTGGGTTGCTATTTACGAATTTCAAGGATTAACCCTCGACAACCACCCCCACCTCAAACGCTGGGTAGAAACCTTGCAGAAGCGCCCAGCAGTTGAGCGCGGCATGGCTGTCCCCGCGATGTAAAAATCAAAAAAATTAACCGCAGACAAACAAAGATATCATTAATTAGATCTAAGTTTGTCCGCGTTCACCTGCGGTTAAAGAATATTTAAAACCTAATCAGCGAAATGCTTAATAATCGCATCCGCAAACTCAGAACACTTCAGTTCCGGCACAGGCGGCTCCATCAACCTCGCCAAATCGTAGGTAACTTCACCGTTAGAAATAGCCGCGCCCAAACCTTTTTTAATTAAATCTGCGGCTTCCTGCCATCCCATATATTCTAACATCATTACCCCCGACAAAATCAGGGAACCGGGATTGACTTTATCCAAACCGGCGTGTTTCGGTGCAGTGCCGTGAGTCGCCTCAAAAACTGCACATTCATCGCCAATATTCGCGCCGGGGCCCATTCCCAATCCGCCGACAATTGCAGCCGCCGCATCGGATAAGTAATCGCCGTTTAAATTCATGGTTGCCAAAATCGAATATTCGCCTGGCCTGGTTTGAATTTGCTGAAAAATACTATCAGCAATTCTGTCATTAACCATGATTTTTTCTTGCCACTTACCCTTACCGTGACTGTCCCAAATTGCAAACAGAACGTCGGCAACTTCTTGGCGGATTTTAGCTTGTTTTTCGGGAGTCAAGGCATCGTATCCCGGATCGATTTGGCGGGCATTGTCTTCTAAGCTAATCTCGGGATTGCGTTCTTTGTTGCCCAGAATCCAAGATTCTCTTTCTGTCACGCATTGGTTCCGAAATTCGGTGGTTGCTAGTTCGTAACCCCAATCTCGGAAAGCTCCTTCGGTGTATTTCATGATGTTGCCTTTGTGCACCAAGGTTACTTGTTGCTTGTCTTTTGGCAACCGCAAAGCGTGAGTCATAGCCCGCCGCACTAAACGCTGGGAACCGCTTTTGCTAATTGGTTTAATTCCGATTCCCGAATCGAGGCGAATTTGTTTTTTGCCGTGTTCTGGTGTTGCTGGAATTAACTCATTGTTGAGGTATTCAATCAACTTTTTGCCTATTTCGCTGCCTTTTGCCCATTCAATTCCGAGGTAAATATCTTCTGTATTTTCCCGGTAAATAATTACATCTAGGAGTTCGGGAGTTTTGTGCAGCGATGGGGTTCCATCGTAATATTTGCAGGGGCGCACGCAGGCGTAGAGGTCAAAGATTTGCCGCAATGCTACGTTTAGCGATCGAATTCCGCCACCGATTGGGGTTGTCAGCGGGCCTTTGATGGCGACTCCGTATTCTTTGATGGCGTCTAGGGAATCTTGGGGCAAATATTGGTATGTACCGTAGACATCGCAGGCTTCGTCGCCTACGTAAATCTTGAACCAGTTAATTTTTCGCTGGCCGCCGTAAGCCTGTTCTACTGCGGCATCCATGACTTTCTGGGATGCTGGCCACAAGTCCACGCCCGTACCGTCGCCGCGTATGAAGGGAATAATTGGGTCGTTGGGGACGATCGGCAAACCGTCTTTGAATGTAATTTTAGAACCAGTGGTCGGGGCTACAATCTTTTCGTACATATCTTAACAGTGCGGATACCAATGTTCCCTATTTTGCCACGATTATACCAGAAGGAAGAAGGAAGAAGGCCCTTCGGCTTCGCTCAGCGTGAAAAGAAGGAAGAAGGAAGAGGGAAGAAAAAACCATAAGCGAGCGGCTGCCGGTGACTGTGCTAATCTGGCGATCGCAAATTTAAAACTAAATTTAAAACTAAATTTAAAAAAAGTAGCAAAGATAGCAGAAGTTTCTCTCAAGTATGCCCATCTATCTTTCAGCGCTACTGTTCGGGACATCGTTGAAGCAAGTCACAATGGTGATTTTTTTTTGACCACAGATGACAGCAGATTTACGCAGGTTAACGCAGATTATTTTGAGGATATTTGGGTTTATTTGCGATATTTTTCCTTCTGCATATTCTTCTTGATAACCCACAAAATAAATCCGATGACAACAATCACCACAACTATTTTGGAAACAGGAGCAAGATATTCATCTACACGTTCATAATTTTCCGCTAGTTTATATCCGGCCAAGGTTAGAAAACTTACCCATAGAATAGTCCCGCCTGTTGAGTATGCCAGAAAGGGAATTAAAGGCATATTGTTGATGCCTGCGGGCAGGGAAATCAGGGTGCGAACTCCCGGTACGAGGCGACACAAAAATACGGCTTTGTTGCCGTGTCTGGTAAACCATCTATTTGCTTTGTTAATATCGGCGCCGGATACTGCGATCCATTTGCCGTATTTGTCGGCTAAATCCCTCAAGCGTTCTTCGCTCAATAATTTACCTGCATAGTACCAGGGAAGCGCTCCTAAAACTGTGCCGATTGTCCCTGCTGCGATCGCCGGTGCCAACTGCATATCGCCCTTGGATGCGGTGAATCCTGCCAGGGGCATAATCAATTCTGAGGGGATGGGCGGGAACAGGTTTTCTAAGAACATCAACAGTCCAATGCCCAGATAGCCCATTGACTGCATTGTGTTAGTTATCCATTCAACCATTTTGCTTTAATAATTGGTAATAGGTACAGAAGAAGTCATTAGTCATTAGTCATTAGTCATTAGTCATTCGACTGCGAACCAGGGAGGCAGAGCCTCCGTCTATTCATTCCTAGGCAGAGCCTAGGAACGATAAATGATCAACGAGAAGCTATGATTAAGTTCCCGAAGTCCAGGAGTTGGTGTACTCAATTTGCTCGGCTGTCAAGGTATCAATGTGAATTCCCATTGCTTCCAATTTGAGACGCGCAATTTCCTTGTCAACATCCACAGGAATTGAATGAATTCCTGCTTCTAACTTGCCTTTATTTTTGACTAGATATTCAGTGGCTAAGGCTTGGTTAGCAAAGCTCATATCCATGACAGCGCTGGGGTGTCCTTCGGCTGCTGCCAAGTTGATCAAACGGCCTTCGCCCAAGACAATAACCGACTTGCCGTTATTGAGGCGGTATTCTTGGGTGAAAGAGCGAACTGTTTTCACGCCGGTGCTTTTTGCGCCGAGGGATTTGAGGTCGATTTCAATGTCAAAGTGACCGGAATTACAAACAATTGCGCCGTCTTTCATGGTGTCGAAATGTTCGGCACGGATGACGTGTTTGTTGCCGGTAACGGTGATGAAGATATCGCCGACTTTGGCTGCTTCGTCCATTGGCATGACGCGGAAACCGTCCATCACTGCTTCGATCGCCCGAATCGGATCGATTTCGGTGACAATTACGTTAGCGCCCATGCCGCGAGCCCGTTGTGCCGTGCCTTTGCCGCACCAACCGTAACCTGCAACCACAATATTTTTGCCGGCTAACAAAATGTTGGTAGCGCGGATAATGCCGTCTAGGGTAGATTGACCGGTGCCGTAGCGGTTGTCAAAAAAGTGCTTGGTGTCTGCGTCGTTGACGTTCATGGCGGGGAAAGTCAGCACGCCGTCTTTCAACATTGCCCGCAGGCGCACGATGCCGGTGGTAGTTTCTTCGGTGGTTCCGATCAAGTCGGCAATTTGGTTCGGGCGGTGCTGGATCAGGGCTGCTACTACGTCGCTGCCGTCGTCGATGATAATGTTGGGGCGGTGGTCGAGGGCTGTGTTAACGTGCCGTTCGTAGGTAGCCGCGTCTTCTCCTCTGAGGGCGAAGACGGAAATGCCGTAGTCTTCAACTAAGCAAGCGGCTACGTCATCTTGGGTGCTTAAGGGGTTGCTAGCGATGAGTACAGCGTCTGCGCCGCCCATTTTCAGGGCGATCGCCAAATGGGCTGTTTCTGTGGTTACGTGGCAGCAAGCTGAAATACGGATGCCTGCGAAGGGCTTTTCTTTAGCGAAGCGTTCTTGAATTTGGCGCAATACTGGCATTTCGCGGCCGGCCCACTCGATGCGTTGCTTTCCCAACGGGGCGAGGGACAAGTCTTTGACTTCGTGTTTAATCTTGACGGATGTAGCAACCATGTATGTTATTTTCCAGAAATCATCAAACTTTGTTAGTTTTAGCAGATTAAGTCATCGGCGGGCAAGTGCTGTGATTTTACTCGATCGGGGTCGGCGCTGCTAATCTTAAATTTTGATTGTGTTTTAATGATTAGCGAACGAGTCGATGGAGTCACACCCACAGTAAGAGTCAAACATTCCTGTCGGCCGATGGAGCTCAATCTTTTGTGTTAGCGTAGCGTTCTGTTCTGGAATTATTTGACACTCTCACTGGGTCTGCTGACAGTTTAAGCGCCTGCTTGATTGCGTTCCCGGCTTTGCGTCCGGCAGATATCATCAGTTGGTTAGGACTTTGTTCAGTAGGGATTAGTTTCGCATTCCAAGACATCTTCAAATACTTTTTAGCGGAAATATTTTTGCTGTTGCACGAACCGTTGCAATTTGGCGATCGGATAATTGTAGAAGGCTTTGAAGGTACTGTTGAAAAGATTTTGCTGCGTTCAACTCAAATTATTAGTGATCTGGGAGAGCCAGTTATCGTGCCGAAGGCGATCGTATTTACCAGAAAGAATTGGTTTAAAGCCCAAAGCCCGATCGGGAGAAATTAAAAGAAGACTATTCATTACTCCAATCCTCTTCCTTCCAGGTAGAGGTCGCCCTCTTGCGGTCAACTGTCAACTGAACAATTCTGCTATTGGACGCTGCCGGAACCAGCACAGGTGCGGCGGACAAAAACCAAGGCTGAGAGTGGGAGAGGGGGAGAGTGGGAGAGTGGGAGAGTGGGAAAAATCTTTCTTCTGACTTCTTCCCTCTTCCTTGTGACTTTTCAAATCAAGCAAAAGGCGAGCCTATTTCTCATTAGCGCGCCTCCAAATAAAATTTTATTTTGTTGTCAAACGTAATTGAGGAGATTGTTCCGGTTGAAACAAATCATGAAGCCGTCTTGCTAGCGCGGCGACGGCGTGCTGCAACCAATCCGCCCAAGCCGAGAGCCAAACCAGTCATTGTCATCGGTTCGGGAACTGCTTCTGCGCTCACGGTGAAGTCTTGGAAGTCTGCGTCGTTGCCGCCGCCGCGATCGTCAAAGGAGATTGTTGTGCCTTTGCCTTTGTCAAACAGAGAACTTAATCCGTCTGTGAAACTTCCAGCCGTTCCGAATTTGTTCGTTTTTTCTAGGTTGAGGTCGCTCCAAAGTGGCGAGCCGCCAAACACGGCTTGCTGGCTGCCACTGTTCAAGGCTGAGGTTGAGTAGACACTACCACCCCAGCCGCTGTCGAGCCCCAAAGTGTAAATTTGATTGGCCAGGAATGTGAATACTACGGGACCCGAATCCAAGACTGTATTGCCCAGAGTTCCTTTCCATTCGTTCTCGTTCCAGTTGTCTGAGGATTTAGTTTCCGAAAACAGGGTCTTAACTAAAGAGACCGCCGAGTCCTTCACACTGTAGACTCCCACAGAGGATTGGTACATTCCGTGAGATTCTTTGAAGTTAAACTTGACGCTTGTATCTTGGCTGAATGTGATGCCGTTGGTACCAAAGGAGAAGGCCTGAGCTGGAGCTCCGGCGCCAAACAGAGCTGTGGCGGCTGCGGTAGCTGTGAGGGCGGATAAGAGTTTGGTATTCATAACCTGTTCCTTTTGTGCGAGGGTCTTAATAATTTCATTATGCGATACTTTGTTTGTATTTGGTTCACTTTAGGTAAAGTTTGACATATTCTTTATCAAGCCTTTACATGACCTTCACAAATGCTGTCGATCGCATCTACCTGCGGGCTATCGATCCCTAACAATACCCACTAAATAATTATAAAAATTGTGGCTTGAAACCTTGCAGTTGCGGGCATGGGAGCGCGGGTAAGCCCAAGTGATTTAGAGCGGGATTATGCTAATTTTTTATGAGATTATCAAGTCTAAATCATCAACAGCAAACACTTAAGTATAAATACGGTCATATTCCTGTGTACTGACAGTTAAAGGAGTTTTCTATTAACCGCAAACTGGGAATATTTGTTTTTTGGGACTTGTATAGGGGAGTTAAAGTAGTTTATCTATCGGGTAAATTACCTACAAAATGCGATCGTTGGGTCTACGTATTTTGGTTAAATTAAATAGATCCCGTGGCGTGAGATATCCCAAAGACGCGATCGAGGAGATGCAATTTCTACAGACTGAAGCGGTAAAAGAGCGAATTGCCCCTCAACAAAGATTGTGTAGAGAAGCTCTGGCCCGGTCCTTGCTCCCGATCGCCCGCATCAAAAAAGACCGCTGTAGCGTTCCTCTGCCCAAGGTTCGCCCCGCTGGTGGTAGCCGTTGCGTTCCCAAAAACCGAGTTCTTCGGTTTCTGTAAACTCCAGGCCGTTAATCCATTTAGCGCTTTTCCAAGCGTACAAGTGGGGAACTACGAGCCGCATTGGGCCACCGTGGTCTGGGGATAGTGGTTCGCCGAAGACCGTGTGGGCGAAAAAGTTTTCTTCTCGGAGGAAGTCGGCGATCGCAATGTTGGTAGTGTAGCCACCGTAGCAGTGTTCCATGACGTGCAGAGCTTTCGGATCGACTTCTACATACTTCAAAAAATCTGTGACTTTGACTCCCGTCCACTGCACATCGAGTTTCGACCACCGAGTGACGCAGTGAAAATCCGCAGTAAAGTTAGTTTGGGGCATTGCCTGGAAGTCCGACCAAGTGAAGGTTTGTGGTTTGGCCAATCCCCAGACTTTAAATTCCCAACTCTCAATACTAACGGAGGGTGTATCTCCGTAGGTCAGCACAGGAAAACCGTTGGCGAGGTATTGACCAGGGGGGACGCGATCGCTATTTTCTGATTCTGGCTTACGAAAAAATTTGCCCAGCATTGATTCACGCTCTACAGTAACTGACTGCAATCCTGAGTATAACTTGCAGAGATGAGCGCATCGCAATTCATCTCAAGGTAGAAAGCTTTCATCACTTCTGCCGAAATAAAAATCCCCAAATCATGCTTTATGCCCGCCTAATTCTGCCTTTGGAGAGAGCCGAAGCTAAAAATTTTTAAAATTTATCACCCCAGCGTATGAATTACCTAACCTTAAATTGTATCGTAATTAATGGTGCATTTCCGAATCTTTGATGTATTGTTACAATATGCTCAGACGCCATATGTAAAAAAATTGATGGGGTAAAAATCATGATCACAAGTTGCTTGATTCCGTTGACGGTATGCTTGATTGCTTGGTGGGTGACTGCCGGGACTGACAACAGAACGCTAGACGGAATTCCGGCTCCCATAGCTGCAATTATTGGAATGTGTTCGTTAATTTGGTTGGTGGCGGTGTGTCCTTGGCCTGTTGAACTCGCTCTAGTGTTGGCGGTGCTGGTTTTCGGCAAAGCTTATTTGGAAGATCTCTTGAAAGTCGGCTGAATTTTCAGTGCTAGCGCTCCTAGATTTGCGGGAGCGCGATCAGGTAATGCTACTTTGTGGAAATTTTCGCTATTTGTCTCGCTATGTTCTCATAGGAGGTCGCAAAGGTGGAATCAACCCCAGCATTGGTGAAATTAAATTTAGATATTTCGGTTAAAAATTAGAACATAAAGATCGACAGAGAAACCCGGTTTATCTAAGATAAACCGGGTTTGTGGGGGGCTGAAATTTTCACAGATCCCGCAAGACTTGTTTAGAACTTAGGCACTCGGAACCCAAGAAACCGGGTTTATCAAAAATTTGGGTTTAAAACCCTGTCCTTCGCTTGACGGCTTTAATTTCTTAAATCTATTCCAAAAAATCCGGTAATTGCTGGTTTTGTAGTAGATTAGAAAAGTCAAGGTTAAACTCCTTCGCCCGAAGTGAAACAGAGACTCAGACACACTTTTAGGCGTAAACCGGGGGACAAAGAGCGGCGAAAACTCTATAAACAGTCAGGGACTAAACAAAACAGCCCCAACTCCAGTAAACAAAATAATTTTCTTTTTGTTAAGTAGGGTAGGGCATACCCGAACTAATGATCAATATTATAGTGCGCTTTTGGAGACAGACCCGCGCTTGGTGGCTGCGAATCAGGCTCGTTAATTGGTAGGTTTCTACCGTTAAAAGGTCGGAGTATTGCCTTTCATGACGCAACACTTAAATGTTATTCGCTGAATTAAGAATCCCCTCGCCTTTAGGCAGGGGAGTGTCAAGAGTCCAAGACTGTTGTTGTATGTGCGTCAAATGGCGAGCTGTTAAATTGGCAAGCGATTGATATCTTTATTAGAACCAATTACTACCATCACCTCGCCCTTGCTCAAGCGTTGGTTCGGCTGCGGATTGATCTCGAACTTGTCGGTGCGACCGACTGCTAGCAAGTTCAAACCATACCTGCGCCGGAGCTCCAAATCCGAAATTGTTTTACCGTCAAATTTTTCAGGAACGAGTAACTCAACTATGCTGTGATCTGGGTCGAGGTCAAAGCGTTCTAAAATGCTGGGTTTTGTAAGAATTCGGGCCAAAGAATGGCCCATTTCTCGTTCTGGAAAAACCACATGATCTGCGCCGACTTTTTGCAAGATTTTCAAGTGAGTTTCCGAGGAAGCTTTGGCTATTACGTGACTTACCCCGCCTTCCTTAAGATTTAGGGTGGTGGTAATGCTTTCTGCTAGGTAATTGCCGATCGCCACAATCACCGTTTCAAATTCAAATATACCCGCTCCCCTAAGAGCGCTAGGCTCCGTAGAATCTAACTGTAAAACGTGAGCAGCTATACGATCGTTCAAAGCTTGAGCTACTTTTTTTTCGTCGGTGTCAACCCCGAGGACTTCGTAACCCAAGTCATGCAGGGTCGAACACACAGCTTTGCCGAAGCGTCCCAAACCAATAACTGCAAACTGCTTGTTTTCGACGCGCAAACCGCTAAAAAAATTCAAAGATGACAGGTTCACTCAATATCCAGCGCTGAAAGTCTTGCTTTTTAAATTGTAGCAAAGACAGCGCCGCCTCCTTTTGATTTGTGACTAAATAGTAAAAGTTGATTTGGGTTGTCACCCATTGTTTAGATTATCAGCAACGAGGCAGGATTTTTTTTATCCCACTAACAAACTTTCCTCAGCATACTTAAAAGACCTGGGTTTGGGATCGCCGAAGGCAGCACTCATCAGCAGCAACACGCCAACCCGACCTATGTACATTGTAGCAATCAAAACCAGCTTACCGATCGCTGAAATCTTGGCTGTAATCCCTGTGGAAAGACCGACCGTGGCAAAAGCTGAAACTGCTTCATACAGCGCTGCGATAAATTCTACTTCGGGATTGGTCAGCTCAATTAAAATTGCAGATGTGAACGCGACCAACATGGAACCGAAGACTACACTAATGGTTTTTAGAATCATTGCTGGCGGGATTTGACGCTGATAGCACTCCACATCTTCCTGGCCTTCGAGAACTGCTGTGGTACAGCAAAACAATATTCTAAAAGTTGTGGTTTTGATTCCGCCGCCGGTGCTGCCAGGACTGGCGCCGATAAACATCAGCGCGATAGTCAGAAATAGCGAGGCTTCGCTCATTTTGCCAATGTCAATTGTATTGAATCCCGCCGTGCGGGGAGTAAGAGATTGAAACCAAGCTGCCATCACTTTTTGAGGAAAATTTAGAGAGCCGAAAGTTCCTGGGTTGTTGTATTCCAGCACCAAAAAGGCTAGCGTTCCTAAAATTAAAAGGACAGCCGTTGTAGTGGTAACAACTTTGAAGTTCAGGGAAAAAACTGTGCAGATAGGGCTTTTCTTCAAGCGATCGCGCAGCCACAGGTACATTTCCATAATTACTTCATAGCCGATTCCGCCAAATATGATTAAACCACCGACAGTGAAGTTAACCATAGGCGAATTGATGTAGCCGATCAAATTATCTGAATAGATGCTAAAACCCGCGTTGTTAAAGGAATTAACGCTGTGAAATATAGCAGACCACACACCCTCTTTAAATCCGTATTGGGGGACGAAAACCGTCATCAGCAAAAACACTCCTGTTAATTCAAACAAAAGTGTTGTTGCTAGAATTGACTGCACCAGTTGTACTACGCCGGCTAGCCCGGATTTGTCGAGAGATTGTTGCAGGGCAATTTTGTCTTTCAAGCCAAAGCGGCGGCCCAATAACAGCAGCAAGAAAGTCGTGGCTGTCATGTAGCCCAAGCCTCCTATTTGCACCAGTAAAACGAGGCACAGTTGCCCCCAAAAAGAGTAATATTTTCCGACATCCACAACCGACAAGCCGGTGACGCAGACAGCGGAAGTAGAGGTAAACAGTGCTGTTATTGGATCGCTCCAAGTTCCATCAATTGTGGAAAAGGGCATCATCAGTAGTAGAGCACCTGCGGTGATGACGGCGAGAAAGCCCAAGCAAATGGTTCGCGAGACAGTCATTCGATTTTAGATTTGAGATTTTAGATTTGAGATTTTAGATTTTAGATTTGAGAGGGAACCGACAAATCGATTTTAGATTTGAGATTTTTCGATTTGAGAGGAAACCGACAAATCTATCCAGGGGTATAAATAAGGATATCTCGGTCTGGGGAATGCCGATCGACCGATCGCACCAAATCGCCACATTCCATGACAACATCGGGAAAATAACGGTAGAATTCCTTTAATAACTTGCGATCTGGCGATGACATCAACACTTTACCAGCAAATTCAGGAACTCTACGACGCTTCTAGCGGTTTGTGGGAACAGGTGTGGGGCGAACATATGCACCACGGTTACTACGGCGCGGATGGGAATTTGAAAAAAGAGCGCCGACAGGCTCAGATAGATTTGATCGAAGAATTGCTCGGCGAGGCTGGAGTACCGTCAGAGAAGGCACTCTGCGAACCTTACCGCATTTTAGATGTCGGTTGCGGAATCGGCGGTAGCACGCTTTATTTGACTCAAAAGTTTAGTTCGATCGCCCAAAATAATTTAAAGTCGGATGGTGAGGTCGATCGAGATTTTGGGCGATCGACCGAACAAAACAAAACGGGCGCTAGCGTGACGGCCACCGGCATCACCCTGAGTCCGGTACAGGCCAACAGAGCGACTGAACGCGCTAAAATTGCAGGACTCGAAAGCAATGTTAACTTTTTAGTAGCAGATGCTTTGAATATGCCTTTTCCTGACGAGTCCTTCGACTTAGTTTGGTCCCTCGAAAGCGGCGAACATATGCCCGACAAAATTAAGTTTTTGCAGGAATGCTGTCGCGTGCTCAAGCCGGGAGGAACTTTGATGTTAGCAACTTGGTGTCACCGCCCGGTGGGAGAAACGGCGGGAGAATTAACTGATGCAGAAAGAAAGGAGTTGGCAGAAATTTACCGGGTTTATGCTTTGCCTTACGTGATTTCTTTGCCGGAATATGAGGAAATTGTCCGCAGTTTGCCTTTTACAAGTATTCGCAGTGCTGATTGGTCAAAAGCAGTTGCTCCGTTTTGGGATGTGGTGATCGATTCTGCATTGACTCCGAGCGCAATTTGGGGTTTGCTGACGAGCGGTTGGACAACTGTTCAAGCTGCACTTGCTCTCGGATTGATGAGCCGGGGATATGCGAGCGGCTTGATTCGTTTCGGACTGATTTGTGCTGTAAAATAAATCAGAAGGAAGAAGGAAGAAGGAAGAGGGAAGTTCGGCAACGGATTATGTAACGGATGTAACGGATGTAACGGATGTAACGGATGTAAGTCCGTCGGAAGAGGGAAGAAGGAAGAGGGAAGAAGGAAGAGGGAAGAAGGAAGAGGGTTCGGTCGATGATATTTATGGCGACAAGTTCAATTAAGTAAGGTGGATAATTTCCACTTTACTTAATATTATTTCTGGTGCGTTTGTAGGATTTATGGGCAACGATTCGATTGATAAGTCTTGGATTGATAAAGATCAAGATGGCTCGGCTCCGCAAAGTTGGGTGATGGCATTTTGGGAGTTTTCTCGGCCGCATACGATTGTGGGGACTACGTTGAGCGTGCTGGCTTTGTACGCGATCGCCCAAAGCGCACAAATGTTTGTGAATCCGATATTTTTGCCCCTTGTTTGTGCTTGGTTGGCTTGCATTTGCGGCAATATTTATATTGTGGGATTGAACCAGTTAGAAGATGTTGAAATTGATAAAATCAATAAGCCGTATTTGCCGATCGCCTCTGGAGCATTTTCTCAAAAAACTGGGGAATCAATTGTAGCTGTAACTGGAATTTTGGCAATTTTGATAGCTGTTTTGCAAGGGCCGTTTTTGCTGGCTACTGTTGGTGTTAGTTTGGCGATCGGGACTGCTTATTCTCTGCCGCCAATTCGGCTGAAACGGTTTCCTTTTTGGGCGGCGCTGTGCATTTTTACGGTGCGGGGGGCGATCGTCAATTTAGGGCTGTTTTTACACTTTAATTGGGTTTTGGGTTTGGGAAGGGCGAAAAGCGCTTTTTCGGGCTGGAGTTTGGAGAGTGTGTCTTTTGCGATTCCTGCGGAAGTTTGGGTGCTGACGGTGTTTGTGGTGGTGTTTACTTTTGCGATCGCCATTTTCAAAGATATCCCCGATATGGAAGGCGACAAGCAATACAATATTACTACGTTTACGATTGAGCTGGGCAAGCCGGCCGTCTTTAATTTGTCTCGCTGGGTGTTGACAGTTTGTTATTTGGGCGCGACTGTGGCGGGAGTCATTGTCTTGTCTAATGTTAATTTAGTGTTTCTGGCAGTTTCTCATTTGGCGGCTTTGGGTTTGATGTGGTTTTGGAGCGCGAAAGTTGATTTGGATGAGCAAAAAGAAATTGCGGATTTTTATCAGTTTATCTGGAAGTTGTTTTTCTTAGAATATCTGATTTTTCCAGCAGCTTGTTTGTTAGGGTAAATGAAGGAAGTTCGGCAGCGGATTTTGTAGCGGATGTAACGGATGTAACGGATTTAAGGGAGGTCATTTCAGAACCGATTTTGTAATCACTTTAATAAATTTAAAGGATTTAACAATGTTGAGGGAAGAAGGAAGGAAGAGTTAACAGATTAGAATAAGTTGCCAATTACAAGTTAGCGAACTCCCAAACAACAAAGATAACTATGGCTTCTAAGAAAAAACTGCAAAAATCTGCCGTTAAACAGAGTGCTGAAGACTGTTTGAAAAGAGCTTGGGAACATCACCAAGCGGGGCGTTTGTTAGAAGCTGAAAATTTGTACCGGCAAATCGTAGAAGTCGAGCCGGATTCAGCAAACGTGCTTTGTTTGTTGGGAATAGCGCTGAGACAGCAGGGAAAAGTTGCTGAGGCGATCGACTTTTACGAACAGGCGATCGCCCAAAACCCCGATTTTGTAGAAGCACATTTAAATAAAGCTCATGTTTTGATGGATGTAGGCGAATATCAAAGGGCGATCGTTAGTTACGAACAAGTTATCAAAATACAGCCAAATTCCGCACTCGCCTGCAATAAATTGGGCTGGCTCAAACAGCAATTAGGCGAAACAGACGCGGCAATTGTATATTACCAAGCAGCGCTAAAAATCGACCCAAACCTGGTTGAAGTCGCCCACAATTTAGGTAAAATATTTACAGAAAAAAATTTCTTAAACGATGCAGCAGCCTGTTACCTGCAAGCTTTACAAATAAATCCTAAATTGATATGTTCTCTGCTAGGTTTGGGAAGGGTTTTGCAGCAGCAAGGCAAATTAGCCGAAGCTTTTAACTGCTACCAGCAAGCTGTAGAAATAGAACCAAACAATCCCGACGCTCAGAACAATCTGGGAGCATTTTATCACGAACAAGGCAATACAAAAGCAGCCATAGACCACTACAGACAAGCATTAAACTTAAAGCCTGACTTCGTGGATGCTATTAACAACCTTGGACACGCTTTGGTGGATTTAGGAAATTTTCAAGAAGCTTTTTCTTGTCACCGTCGAGCCTTGGAATTACAGCCAGACAACGCCACCGCACACCTCGAATTTAGTTTAACTTTGCTGTTGTTCGGAGATTATCAGCGCGGTTTTGCTGAATACGAGTGGCGGTGGCGCACTCCGACACTACAACCGAGGCAATTTATACAGCCGCTTTGGGATGGTTCGGATTTGCAGGGAAAAACTATTTTACTGCACGTCGAACAAGGCTTGGGCGATTCGATTCAGTTTATTCGCTACGCGCCGATTCTTCGCAGCCGAGGCGCTAAAATTATGGTGGCTTGCTATCCAGAACTGATGCGGTTGTTTGCGACTGTTGCCGGGATTGAATATTTATCAGTTAGTTTTGAGGGTTTACCAGTATTTGACTTTCACGCACCGCTGATGAGTTTACCCAGAATTTTGGGGACAACTCTGGAAACAATACCCGCAAATGTTCCTTATTTGACTCCGCCTGCTGAGTGCAAATTTGCGCTAGCTTCTGATGCCAAATTTAAGGTGGGAATTGTGTGGGCGGGGAATCCAACCAGGCGGAAAGACAATCAGCGATCTTGCAGTTTGAGCGATTTTATTCCGTTGTTTGAAGTGGCGGGAATTGCTTTTTATAGTTTACAAAAAAACTTGTCCGAGAGCGATCGCACTTTGCTCAATCACCACTTGGTGCCGGATTTAAGCCCGCACCTGAATGACTTGGCTGATACGGCTTCTGCTATATCTCAACTGGATTTAGTGATTAGTGTCGATACTTCTGTCGCGCACTTGGCTGGTGCTTTGGGAAAACCGGTTTGGGTGCTGCTTTCTTTTGCTCCTGACTGGCGCTGGCTGCTGGATCGCGAAGACAATCCTTGGTATCCAACTGCTAGGCTTTTCCGTCAAAGTCAGCCGGAAAGTTGGGGAGAATTGTTTCAGGATGTGCAGGCGGCTTTGAGTTTGTTGGCGATCGCCAATTCTACTACTTATTCCGAGGATAATACTAAAAATTTGTCCCTCGCAAAGACAGTCGATGCTGCGGCGCTGGAAATCACAAATGTTAGCTTGGTTGAGGATAGCCAAAAAATATTTTTGACAGCGGGCGAAGCGCTGGCCAACCGCGTAGCAATCGAGCAAATGCCGCCAATTGAAACATCTATTACTAGGGCGGCTAATGGGGAAAATTCGGTTGTTTTAGAGGATATGTTGCAGCAAGCCGAAAAGTTGATGGAAACAGGCGACAAGCAAGAGGCGATCGCCCTTTACGAACAAATCATATTTCTCGATCCAAATTGCGTGCAAGCCCGGATTAATTTTGGTTTTCTCAAACAAGAAAATGGCGAATTGGACGCAGCTATCCCGCATTACCGAGAAGCTTTAGCACTCGATCCAAATATTCCTCAAACAGCTTACAATTTGGCAAAGATTTTTGAGGAACAAGGTCAAGTCGCAGAGGCGATCGCACATTACGAACAAGCCCTTGTCGCCGATCCTGATTTCGTACCCGCACTGATAAATTTAGCGGTGGCGCTGCAAGAAAAAGGCAAACTTTTAGAGGCTGTAAACCTCTACAGGCGAGCGCTGGAAATTCAGCCGCATAGCTGGGAAGCTTACAACAATCTGGCAACTGTTTTGCAAGAACAAGGCAATTTAGAAGATGCCCTAGAATATTATCACAAAGCTCTAGAATTGCTGCCGGATTTTGTGGAAGCTATTAACAATTTAGGCAGGACTTTTCTGGAAAAAGGCGCGGTAGAAGAGGCGATCGCCTGCTACAAACGGGCGATTGTTTTGAATCCAGATCATGCTAGCGCTCACCTCAATTTGTCCTTGGCTTTGCTGTTGGCGGGAGATTTGGAAAATGGTCTGGCGGAGTACGAGTGGCGCTGGAAAATTAATGAATTTAAAATCGGTCATTCCTGTTTTTTGGCTGGGCCGGGAAATACAGTGGCGGCGAGAGAATACCGGCCGCTGTGGGATGGTTCCGATTTGCAGGGAAAGACTATTTTGCTGCACGCCGAACAAGGTTTGGGCGATTCGATTCAGTTTGTGCGCTACGCTGCGATCGTCAAAAATAAAGGCGGTAGGGTCATTGTTGGTTGTTACCCGCAATTGCAACGTTTGTTTGCAACGGTTGACGGGATTGATTTGCTAATAGTTAGAGGCGAGCCACTGCCGGAATTTGACGTGCAAGTGCCGATGTTGAGTTTGCCCTATGTTCTGGGTACAACGGTGGAAACAATCCCGGCAAATACTGCTTATTTATCTGGGAATGCGGGTGCTAAATTTGGGCTTTTGCCCGATCGCAATTTGAAAGTTGGGATTGTCTGGGCGGGGAATCCCAAACACCGCAAAAATATGCAGCGTTCTTGCAGTTTAAGTCAGTTTCTGCCGCTTTTGGACGTTTCGGGGGTAAGTTTTTACAGCTTGCAGAAAGAGGTTTCTGAGGCCGATCGCGCGCTGTTGAATCAAACTCCAATCGTCGATTTGAGCCCGCATTTTGGGGATTTGGCCGATACTGCTGCTGCGATCGCCGAATTGGATTTAGTGATAGCCGTCGATACCGCTGTCGCCCATTTGGCGGGCGCTTTGGGCAAACCGGTGTGGATTTTGCTGGCGTTTTCGCCGGATTGGCGGTGGCTGCTGGAGCGCGAAGACAGTCCTTGGTATCCGACGGCGCGGCTGTTTCGCCAGCCCAGCAGGGGCGATTGGGCGTCGGTTTTCACTCTGGTGGCGCAATCTCTGGGCCGCCTGGTTTCCCCAGCCTACGTGCCTTTGGCGGCGGCGGATGCAGAGTTTCGCTCTGGCCGAAATTTGCAGATGCAGCGCAATTTTGGCGGTGCGATCGAATGTTACGAGCGGGCGATCGCGATCGATCCAAATTACGCCGCCGCCCACAGCAATTTAGGCGTTGTCAAACAGTACGTCGGGCGCTTGACAGAGGCGATCGCGCACTACCAACAAGCGCTAGAAATCGACGGAAATTTGGCGGAAACTGCGAGCAATTTGGGCAGCGCCCTGGCGGAAGCAGGGGAAAATGCAGAGGCGATCGCACAATACCAGCGGGCGCTGTCTTTGAACCCGAATTGCGCCGAAGCGATGATTAATTTGGGGCTGCTGCGGGAAGAAGAAGGGAATGTGAATGAGGCTGTAAAGCTTTACCAGCAAGCAATTCAAGTAAATCCTGATTGCGCGGCGGCTTATTTAAATTTGGGAATTGCTTTGGAGAAACAAGGGGAGGAAGCGGGCGCGGATTACGATCGCGCGATCGCAAATTACGAACGGGCGATCGAGCTCGATCCCAATTATTTCGACGCTTTGCACAACTTAGCATACGCCTCGATCCGGCAGGGCCGAGTTGCAGATGCGATCGCCTATTACGAACGAGCTCTGGCGCTGCAGCCGGATTTGGCAGCAACCGATCTGGCTTTTGGGAATTGGCTGTCAAACCAAGATAAGTTAGATGAGGCTCTAGCCTTTTGCCAGCAAGCGATTCAAAAATATCCAGCCAGTGCCGCCGCTCGCTGCAATCTGGCAATTGTCCTGCACAAACAAGGTAAAATTCAAGATGCGATCGCCTGCTACCACCAAGCTTTGAGCCTGAAATCCGACTTTCCCGAAGCTTTGAACAATCTCGCTAAAGCTTTTGAGGAAGCGGGAAAAACGGCGGAGGCGATGGATTGTTACAATCGGGCGATCGAACTCAAACCCGGTTATGTCAATTCTCTCAACGGTTTGGGAAACATTCTGCACCAAAGCGGACAATTTGCAGATGCTGTCAGCTATTACGATCGAGCAGTTGAATTCAATATTGCCAACCCCGAATCTCACCTAAATTTAGCTTTAGCATTACTGCTGGCGGGAGATTTTGGGCGCGGTTTTACAGAGTACGAATCGCGGCTAGTAGTTGAAAAAAAACAGTTCCCGCAATACAACTTTCTCCAGCCGATTTGGGACGGCAAAGATTTGGATGGAAAAACAATTTTGCTTTGCCCGGAACAGGGTTTAGGCGATGCAATTCAATTTATTCGCTACGCAGAATTAGTCAAGCAAAAAGGCGGCCGGGTAATTGTTTGGTGTTTGCCGCACTTGCAGCGATTGTTTGCAGGAGTTGCGGGAATCGATCAGTTGATAATTAGTCCAGAAGCAGCGCCGGATTTTCAAGTTCGCGCGCACCTCATGAGTTTGCCGCACCTCCTGGGAACAACCTTAGAAAGTATACCCGCCCAGGTTCCTTATTTAGCTCCGCCTCCCGGCTTGGAATTTACTTTGAGACAAACTGCTAATTTGAAAGTAGGGATTGTCTGGTGCGGCAATACTAACAATTCACAAAATAAAGTGCGATCGTTGCCGCTCAATTTGTTCGCCAAAATTTTAGATATTCCCGGAGCAGATTTTTACAGTTTGCAAAAGGAAATGACAGCAGAAGAACGCGCTTTATTAGAGCAAATGCCCGTCACAGATTTAAGCTCTTATTTGCACGACTTTGCCGATACAGCGGCCGCAATATCGGCTCTGGATTTAGTGATTTCTGTAGATACTTCTGTGGCGCACTTGGCCGGTGCTTTGGGTAAACCGGTGTGGATTTTGCTGTGTTTTGTGCCAGATTGGCGGTGGATGTTGGAACGGGAAGATAGCCCTTGGTATCCGACGGCGCGCTTGTTTCGTCAGTCAACAGCACAAGATTGGGAAGGAGTTTTAGAAGTAGTTGGTTTGGCGCTCCGAGAAAGAGTTACTCAGCATCAGGAATCTCAACCAATAATACAAACTCAGCTTAATTTTGACTTGGCTAAGCAACAGTTCGATCTGGGAAATCTGCTGAAGTCGCAAGGAAAATTTATTGAGGCGATTTCGTGTTTTGAAAATGCTTTAGGTTTGCAGCCAAATTCGGTAGAGGTAGCCACCAATTTAGCGGTGACGCTGCACCAAATAGGCAATTTAACAGGGGCTGTAACATATTATCAGCGCGCAATCGAAATCGACCCAAACTGCGCTCTATCCCAAAATAACTTTGGTATTTTGCTGCAAACTCAGGGCCGTATAGACGATGCTATATCTTGTTTCCAAAAGGCGATCGCCCTAAATCCCCTTTACGTCAAAGCTCTCAACAATCTCGGCGCGATACTCCAGCAGCAGGGCAATTTGTCAAAGGCGATCGCCTGTTTTAATCAAGCACTTTCCATCAATGCCAATTACGTGCCGGTCATCGTAAATTTGGGCGCGGCCATGCAAGCAACAAATCAGCTAGAAGAAGCTAAACGCCTTTATTGTCACTCAATTGAAATAGAACCTGACAGCGCGGCAGGGCATTATCACCTGGGAAATTGGTTCTTAGAAAGGCACAAATTCGATCGAGCTTCGGTTAGCTTAGAAAAAGCCATAGCCTTACAGCCAAATTATGTAGAAGCGCTGAATAATTTAGGCACAGTATTAGAAGCAAATCACGAAGTAGACCGGGCAATTTTCTGTTACAATCGAGCTATTAGTTTCGATGAAAATTGTGCTAAAGCTCACTTCAATTTATCCTTGGCGCTGCTGTTAACAGGTGACTTGCTTCGCGGTTTTGCAGAGTACGAATGGCGCTGGCAAACCGATCAAGCAAAAAACATACAGTGGTTGAATTTCGATCGGCCGATTTGGGACGGTTCAGATTTGCACGGACAAACTATTTTGCTGCGCTGCGAACAAGGTTTGGGTGACGCAATTCAGTTTGTGCGCTACGCGGCAATCGTGCAGCAAAAAGGCGGCAAAGTAATCATTTCTTGCTATCAAGAACTCAAGCGTTTGTTCAAGCAGATTCCTGGCATCGAACAAGTGGCGGTGCGGATGGACGAATTGTCCGATTTTCAAGTGCAAGCACCGCTGATGAGCTTGCCGCACATTCTGGGAACAACTTTAGAAAATATACCGGCAAATGTTCCTTATTTAGCACCGCCGCCGAATTGGCAATTTTCCCTAAATTCCGTGAAGCGCAGCTATCCCGTAGGGAATCGCAATTTCAAAGTGGGGATTGTATGGGCGGGAAGTTCGGAACATTTGAAGGATTTTGTGCGATCGAGTTATTTAAGCTATTTTCTGAAATTGTTCGATATTCCGGGCGTAAGTTTTTACAGTCTTCAGAAAGAATTATCTGCGGGCGATCGTACTTTGTTAAGTCAAACTTCCGTAATAGATTTGAGCGAAAATTTGAACGATTTTGCTGATACTGCGGCGGTGATATCGCAACTAGATTTAGTAATTTCTGTTGATACTGCTGTGGCGCATTTAGCCGGTGCTTTGGGCAAACCGGTATGGATTTTGCTGTGTTTTGTGCCGGATTGGCGGTGGATGTTGCAGCGCGAAGATAGCCCTTGGTATCCGACGGCGCGGTTGTTTCGCCAGCACAAACCGGGGGATTGGGATGGAGTGTGCGATCGGGTAAAAATAGCTTTGCAAGAGTTAACAAAATCCTTGATTGCGAGTGAAACATCGCCATCGCCCAGTCTCGTCTCTGCCCAAAAACTGACAGCAGTTGATGTGGATTTTCACATAGCAAATGCTTTACGAAAACAAGGGAAACAAGCCGAAGCAGCCACTCGCTACGAGCAAGTAATTGTCGCCTCGCCAAACCACGCAGTAGCCCACAGTTATTTAGGTTATTTTAAGCAGGAAAACGGGCAAATAGCCGAGGCTATTTTCCACTACAACAAAGCCCTAGAAACAAATCCCAATCTCAGCGAAACCAACTTATACTTGGGTTCCGCCCTCGAAGAACAGGGAAAAGTCGCAGAGGCGATCGAATTCTATAATAAAGCAATTCAACTATGTCCCGAATCACCAAATTGGCGTTTGAGACGAGCGTTAGCTTTGCTTTTAACTGGAAATTTTGAGCGCGGTTTTGCGGATTACGAATCGCGCTGGCAAACTCAAGAATTGGAACCCAGATATTTCGAGCAACCGCTTTGGGACGGTTCCGATTTGCAGGGAAAAACAATATTGTTGCACCCCGAACAAGGTTTGGGCGACACCATTCATTTTATCCGCTACGCATCTTTAGTTAAGCAAAAAGGTGGCAAAGTTATTGTGGCTTGTCATCTGTCGCTGAAGCGTTTGTTTGAAAAAGTTGCCGGGATCGATATTTTAGCAACAAAGCCGCAAGATTTGGTGGATTTTCAAGTACAAGCGCCGCTGATGAGTTTGCCCCTAATTCTGGGAACAACTTTGGAAAATATGCCTGTAAATATTCCTTATTTAGCTGCGCCAGAGGATTGTAAAATTTCTTTAGAACCAAACAATCAGCTAAAAGTAGGTATTGTGTGGGCTGGTGGGCCGCTGCACCGCAATAACAATGAGCGATCGTGTAAGTTGAGCGATTTTGTGAAGTTTTTAGATGTTCCGGGAGCGAGTTTTTACAGCTTGCAAAAAGATTTGCCAGCGAGGGATTACGCTTTATTAAATCAAGAGCAAGTTCCAGATTTGAGCAAACATTTAGGAGATTTTGCTGACACTGCAGCGATTATTTCCCAACTGGATTTAGTAATTTGCGTCGATACTGCTGTGGCGCATTTAGCCGGGGCGTTGGGGAAACCGGTGTGGATTTTGCTGTCTTTTATGCCGGATTGGCGGTGGATGCTCGATCGCGAAGACAGCCCTTGGTATCCCACTGTGCGGTTGTTTCGCCAGGAAAAACCGGGTGATTGGGATGGTGTGGGCGATCGTATAAAAGCAGCCCTAGAACAGCTAATTATCTGTTCCCAAGGGGTGGGCACGCACCATCCACCGCCCCTACAGATTCTCCCAGAAACCCCGCCAAAAACAACAGGAATCGGCATCAGTTGGCCGCTCAGCATCACCAGCGGCTGGGGAATTTACGGCATGAATTTAACACTGCAACTGCTGCGAAATCCTGCCTGGGAAGTAGCACTTTTAGCACCGCCATCCATCACATCAGAATCAATCAATCCGCTGCACAAATCGCTGTTATTACCTGCAATAGAAAAGCAGAAAGATTTTCAGGAATTAGTAACCACAAATCCAGACAAACAGATTTCCTGCAACTTTCCCGTACTTTATGGTTTGGGAAATAATTTAGTTTCGTCTGGAGTTGAGAATCAAATTACCAGCGCTTGTCAAGTAGGAGTCATCTTTTTTGAAGACACGCGCATCACAGCAGAATCACTAGAAAAAGCCAAACAATACAGTGCGATTGTCACCGGTTCTAACTGGAATGCCGATGTTTTGCGAAGCTGCGGCTTGACTAATGTGGCGATGGTAAATCAAGGAATTGACCCGACAATTTTCCATCCTGCACCCAAATCTAATCTATTTGGCGATCGCTTCGTGATTTTCTCCGGCGGCAAACTAGAATATCGCAAAGGCCAAGACATAGTAATTGCCGCTTTCAAACAATTTCGCGCCAAACATCCAGAAGCGCTGTTACTAACAGCGTGGCACAACTTTTGGCCTCAATATATGCTGGGAATGGAACAAACCGGAAACGTTGCGGGATTTCCTAATATCAACCGCGACGGAAGTTTAGGAATTTCCCAATGGTTAGCAGCCAACGGTTTACCAGTTGAATCTTTTATCGACATCGGCTTAATTCCCAATCACCTCTCAGGACAAATTTTGCGAGAAGCCGACTGCGCTGTTTTTACTAACCGTTGCGAAGGCGGCACTAATTTAGTCGCAATGGAAAGTATGGCCTGCGGAATTCCGACTATTTTATCAGCAAATACTGGCCATTTAGACTTGATTTACAGCAATATTTGCTATCCTTTATCGCATCAGGGACGAGTTAAACCGACTGCTCATTTTCCCGGTGTAGAAGGTTGGGGAGAGTCGGATGTTGCAGAAGTTGTTGAGGCTTTGGATCAAGTTTATACTAATCGCGAAGTGGCAAAAAATCGGGGTTTAGCTGCGGCTAATTTTATGCTCGATTGGACTTGGGAAAAACAAGTTAATCGGTTTCTTGATGTTATACTAAATCTGAGATAAAACCTGTTGATAAGTGTCGGCGGTTGAAAGCGCATACAAACGAAGATAAAACCGGGCATACACAAACAAAATTCGCGCAACACGAGACTAAGAAATTGCAATTTCTGCCAATATTTTTTCAGCACTATTCACGCTGTCAATATCGTAAATCTCCCGGTTATAACAAACAATTTGTGCTACCAATTTATCATGGTATTGTTGAGCTTTTTCTAACATAGAACCATGAGTACGACGATAGTTGACAACTACTTCTCTCGTTCCCAAAAATGGAACATTGTGTCTATGACAATTCACCCAAAATTCCCAATCTTCGTAACCTTCTTTCATTTCAGTCTTGTACCCGCTGACCAAATTCAAAACAGATTTGTGATACAGTGAAGACGGGTGAATCATGTTAGATTGTTTGATGTTTTCGGGAGAATACAACTCGTAACTTGGTACTGTGCGATTTTCAGTGCCAAACATTTGATAAGAACCAAATGCTACGCAAGGTACATTTGATTTTAAACATATTCCTAAAAGGTCAGTTAAGGCGTTTTCAGCTAGGATATCATCAGCATCTAAAGGCATGATGTATTCACCGTTTGCTGCTGCTATGCCAGCATTTCTAGCACTTGAAAGCCCTTGATTAGCTTGTTCTATTAGCCTAATTTGATACTGGGGATTTGCTGCTATCAATTGTTTGGCGACTGTGCTAGTAGTATCTAAACTGCCATCATTGATAATGATTATTTCCCAATTTTTGTAAGTTTGGTTGATAACGCTAGTTACTGCTTGCGGTAAAAAATGAGATTGATTGTAACAGGGAATAATCACAGATATCAAAGGTTGACTTGCAAGCTGCGGCGAAGCTGCGACTTGCTTTACACTTTGTGGATGGTTTGAGTGTGAATTTTCGCTAGAAGTTCTAGCCACTTGTAAGCTGTAAAAATAAATCTTTGGATGGACGATCGCTAATTGATTCAGATCGGTATTTTGATACTCCTTCACTAACCTCGGATATCTCGACAAGTGTTCTTCTTTGACAAAAATCAAGATATTTTGAGCGTACCAAGGCTCGACTTTTTCATTGTTCCATATTTTTTTTCTCAAGCAGTCAATGACTACAAAACCGTTTTGTTGAAAGTAATAAGCCCAATATTGTGGCCACTGTTCGTTAAGGTGTTCGACACCGCCTTGAAATGGTATTGCTGCTGAAAACAAAATTACTGGTGCTAGTTTAGTTAGAGAATTAACAAAGTTTTCCGCACAGGTACTGGGTAAATGTTCCGCAACTTCCAGAGAAATTGCCAAATCAAACTTTCTTTCTACTTGCAGCGGTTGCTTTAAGTCGTAAGACTTGAACTGATTTAAAGGAATTTCTAAAAGAGTGCGATCGACATAATCGCCATCTATTCCCAAACAGTCAGCAATTCCCAACTTGTGAAACGCAGCTAACCAACCTCCCGTACCGCAGCCCACATCCACCACACTTTTAGGTAAAATGGGTTGCAGCAAGTCTAACAGCAGGGGAATAATTTCTCCAGCAGAAATGCGAGTTCCTTCTCCGATTAATTGGTAAAAATTTCTTGTATAAGATGACGGTGGGTTGTGAGTTTTTTTGCTGCTTGTTTGAGAATTAATTTTATCTAAACTGCTAATATTGTAACCGTGCAAATGTGCTGGCAAATTCCAGGAAATCTTGGGATCGGGTTGATGTTTTACCGGTTCGACATTCCCCCGCCAAGCTGCACCCATAATTTGCATTGTTTGATAAATTACAGTATGCCATCCCCTTTGTTTTAAATAATCTAAACCTTGAGCAACAGCGGGAGCAGCTAAGTCGTGAAATAAAATTATTGCATTTTTTTCTGCCAATTGTTCGCAGACAATAGCATCATTTAACGGGCCTGGCGCTCCGTGTTCTCCGTCAATAAAAATTAACGACCATTTGCGGTTAAATTGATTAGCTAATTCCTCTACTTTTTGGGGGCTGTAGCCGGGTACTAGCTTCACGGAAGTTTGCACGCCAGAGGCATTGAGAGCGCCTTGAATTGAATCGATGACGCTTTGTCGAATGTCTTCTCTTTCTAACAGCGGATCGATTACATCTAATTCAACTCCTGCGAGGGCTAAATGACAGGCAGACCATCCCAGCCAGCAGCCGATTTCTAAGGCTTTTTTTCCGGCAAATTGCAGGGCTGTATTGTACAAAATGTGTGCTTCGTCGCGGCTGAGAAATCCGACTGAACTAGCGCGGCGATCGACATACCAATTGTGCTGAATTTCCCGGCGTAGGTAGGGCCACGAACAAGTTTGAGTATCGCCGACAATCATGTTGGGAAAATAGGCATCTGGGAGAATAATTTTTAATCCGGGCGAGACGTAATCTCCGGCGGGTAACAAAGTATTGTTGTTCATTTCAGATTGTGGCGGTAATGTAATTTGTGTTGGTTTTAACTGTGGAGATAGTGGCTGTTGTATCGGTTGATAGCGGAGACTAATTTCTATTTGACTTCCGTCGGTTGTTGCTAATGTTACCAAGTCGTGCTTGTGACCGGTGATGTGCAGAATGCCGATCGCCCCGTGCGGCAAATACGGCTCCACAAAACAGGCTCGCTGCTTGTCCCAGACGGGCAAACCAAAGTTGCAGCTCCAGTTGCACCGAGCCGGCAGCATCTCTGTTTTGTCAAACATTTTAGTGCCGTAAACCAACCGATTTAAAGCTATTTGGTCAGTCATTAAAGAAACGTGCCGCTGCAATCCCTCTCCCAGATATTCCGCCCATAATTCCCAGTGCGGGGCATCTTTTTGCAGTGCGAAAACACCTGCATTGATGGTGGGATAGCTGTGCAACTGTTGGGCAACTTCTTCGCCAAAAGCTGCTTGATAATCACGGGAAACAAATTCCCAATACCAAGGCAGTTTGCCGTAAGCTAAATAATAGCCTCTGTCTAATTCTGGAACAACTGCTAAACCGCGTTTTGCCGCGCCTTTAACTAATAGTTCAACAGCTTGCCAATCTTGCACCCAAGCATCGGCATCTATCCACAGGTAGATGTCAAAGTCTGGGAAGTAGCGGCGCAGAAACGGACGTGCTAGAAGTCCTTTGAGATAGTGAGGGGATTCATTTCTGCCGGGAAAGTCAAAGTTCCAATCGGGTTTTTTAATGAAATTAACTTGTGTTTCCAGCCACTGCAATTGTTCGGGAGTGCAGCCGAGATCGAAAAAGCCGATCGCCACATTTGCACCCTCTGATTTTTCCCGCACTGATAATATAGTGCCTCGCACCAGTTCAAAGTAATTTGCATCGGCGGCCGTGATGATGATAATCTGCATAAATATAGGATTTTTGGTTAGGAATTGGGCATTGGGAATTGGGCGGAGCGAAGCGGAGGGATTGGGCATTGGGCATTAATTATTTGTTATTTGTTATTTTTTATTTCATGATTGCTCCTTCTTCCTTCTTCCTTCTTCCTTCTTCCTTCTTCCGACGGACTTACATCCGTTACATCCGTTACATCCGTTACATAATCCGTTGCCGAACTTCCTTCTTCCTTAAATTATACTATCGAGGATGACTTATGAAAAACCCAAAAGGAAAAGTTTATCTAGTCGGTGCGGGGCCCGGAGATTGTGACTTGATGACAGTGCGATCGCACAAACTGCTATCCCAAGCCGAAGTTTTAATTTACGACGCTCTCATCGACATCCCACAACTCGAATTAATCCCAGTAACTTGTCGAAAAATAGAAGTCGGGAAACGCGGTGGCAAACCTTCCACCCAGCAGCAAGAAATCAACCGCTTGCTGGTAGAACAGTGTAATTTAGGCAAACAAGTAGTGCGCCTCAAAAGCGGCGATCCGTTTATTTTTGGCCGCTCCAGTTCCGAAATTCAAGCATTGATAACAGCAGGCTGCGAGTTTGAAGTAGTACCCGGAATTTCATCCGCATTAGCCGCACCAATGCTAGCAGGAATTCCCCTCACAGATGCGGTGATGAGCCGCTGTTTTGCAGTGATGAGCGCCCACGAAACAGATGCTTTAGAATGGGAAGCATTAGTGCGGATTGAAACTTTGGTAATATTGATGGGAGGGCGCAATTTAAGCGAGATAATTTGGCAATTGCAAAAACACGGGCGATCGCCCGAAACACCGATCGCCATTATCCGAGATTGCAGCCGCCCCGAACAGAAAATCTGGATCGGAACTCTGTTCAACATCGTACAGCAAACAGCAGGTCAATCTCTATCGCCTTGCGCGATCGTCATTGGAGAAGTAGTCAGATTGCGCGAATATTTAATCGGATCGGAAAACCCAAACATGAGCGTTACACCAGTCATTTCTAACAACAGCCAGCCGCTAGCCGGAAAAACGATTTTAGTCACCCGCGCAGCTTCCCAGTCCAATCAATTTAGCGATCGACTCCAGCAACTAGGAGCTCGCGCGATCGAAATGCCCGCCTTGGTAATTGGTGCGCCGTCCACTTGGGAACCATTAGACAGGGCGATCGCACAATTGTCAAGCTTTCATTGGTTAATTCTCACATCCCACAACGCTGTAGACTGGTTTTTTGAAAGATTGCAAGCAAAAGGCAAAGACGCGCGCAGCTTGTCTGGCATTAAAATCGCAGTAGTAGGCAAAAAAACAGCAGAAAGTTTGCGATCGCACTCTCTACAACCAGACTTTATTCCCCCCAACTTCGTCGCCGACTCCCTAATCGAAAACTTCCCCTGGCAGGGCGGGCACGGGGGCACCGCCCCTACAAACTGCAAGATTCTATTTCCCAGAGTAGAAAGCGGCGGGAGAGAAGTTTTAGTCAAAGAATTCACCGCCAAAGGAGCGCAAGTAATCGAAGTACCAGCTTACCAATCTTGCTGTCCCGAAACTATCGCTCCGATCGCCCTAGCCGCACTCCAAAATCAAGCAGTAAATATCATAACCTTTGCCAGTTCCAAAACCGTGCATAACTTTTGCAATCTCATAGAAAAAACCCCAGAATTGTCTTTGTCTGAGGATTGGTTAGAAAATATTTGCATCGCCTCGATCGGCCCGGAAACTTCCAAAAGCTGCTATAATTTATTGGGCAAGTTAGATGTGGAAGCTCAGGAATATACGTTGGACGGGCTGACAGAGGCGATCGTGGAATGGGCTGCAGCACATCAAAAATCACCCGGCGGTTGAAACCGCGGCTACACACACAAAGTCCGCCTCCGCGGACTAAGAAGGCGATATAAGTTGTAAACTGGTTGTAAGGTAATCGCGACTACATAGACAAACCAGAATATCAAAAATCACCTGCAGTCGGCGGAGGCCGACTTCGTTTGTATAGACGCGGTTTCAACCGCCGAGTTTTACTCAGCCATTGATTATCTAATCTGCGGGATGTAAAACAATAAAATAACTAGGAGGAAACATGAGCGCAAAAGACCAACTTCTTCAAGAACTCGATCGAGTACCAGAACCTTTGCTGCTGAAAGTGCTGGAATTTGTTCGTTCCTTAAAAACTGAAGAAGAACAACAACAATTAGAAGCCAAAGCATGGCAAGCATATCTAGATTCTGAACGCGAAAGAAAGGAGGTTTATCATCGCCTTGCCAACTCCTAACTTTATCACCAAAAATACGGTTCTCAGCATTCATGCCAGACAGATAGAGAGATTTGGTGGCACTTCCGGGGTTAGAGATGAAGGCTTGTTAGAGTCAGCTTTGGCTCAACCGCAAGCAACTTTTGGCGGTCAATTGTTGCATCCGACAATTGCCGAACAAGCTGCTGCTTATCTCTATCACATAGCGATGAATCATCCGTTTATTGACGGCAATAAACGATCGGCTTTTGCGGTGGCGGATACCTTTTTGCGTTTGAATGGTTGCGCTCTAAATTTAACGGACGATCGAGCATATAATTTAGTCATGCGAGTCGCACGGGGAACCGTGACAAAGGAAGAATTAAGCACCGAGTTCGAGTCATATATTGTTTAGTTTTAATAAGTAAGTTGGGCCGCCTAAGTTGAAATCGAGTAAAGTGCGCCCGGGTACACCCTACATTGAAATAGACAATCGCGGAACAAAATAGCAAGTAAAATTATCACTAAATAACAAAGCCGACCAGGTTTGGGTCAACCCATAAAATCAAACTAAAAACAAAAAAAGCACAAACCGCCGCCATCAGCCAACTCGCGCTACCCAACTACCAATTCCCACTACCATGAATATAAATTTTTCTCGTTTCGACACCTTAAGCAGCGTGCTAGCAGGAACTACCGCAGCCTTAACCATAGTCATCAGCCAGCCCGCGATCGCCAAAACGCCCCAAGAAGTCGCCAGCATTGCCGGGCCGCTGACAGTACAAATTAACAGTTCCATCGGAGACGGTTCTGGGGTAATTATTGCCAAAAACGGCAAAACTTACACAGTTTTAACAGTCAATCACGTCGTAGAAAAAGCAGACGTGAAATACACCGTTCGCACGTCGATCGGCAAAAACTATCAAGCAACTGCAGTCACTCGCTTGCAAACAGCCACAACAGATCCGGATTTAGCCGTAGTCAAATTTGAAAGCCCCGAAGAATATCCAGTCGCGACGATCGCAGATTCCGATCAAGCCGTCATCGGCACTCAAATCTTCGTTTACGGCTATCCCGCTACGGGCGGACTTTTCGGCGCCGAACGAGAACCCGAACTCTCTCCCGGACTCGTTACCAGCCGCCCACGCAACCGCCCAGAAGGTTACACTTTGCGGTATCAAGCCGTAACTTGGAGTGGCATGAGTGGCGGCCCAGTTTTTGACTCCGAAGGCCGAGTCATCGGTTTACACGGACAAGGCGAATTCGGTTTCGCGCAAACGAGTTCCGGCGAAGTCGCCCCGATTAAAACCGGATTTAATGCAGCAGTTCCAATCAATACATTTATCGCGAAGTTAGTGGCGGCGGGAATCAACAAATCCGAGTTGAAAGTAGACAATACTCCCTCAACAAGCGGCCCGGTATCCACCGCCAATCCGCAAGATGCTCAAGCCTATTATTTTCGAGGACTTTCGCTGTTAGATCAAGGAGATGCTTGGGAGGCGATCGCCGATTTCAACAGAGCACTGGCTTTCAAGCCCAAATATACCCCAGAATTGTATTTTAATATCGGTAATGCCCGCACTTTCATGACCGCCGGCTTGCCTCAAACCGAACCCACTCGCGGTTCCACTGCTATTCAAGCATACACGCGGGCGATCGCAAGCAATCCCGGTTTTGCCGACGCCTACTACAACCGAGCTTTAGCTTACCTGGCAACAGAAGACAAACCAAAAGCAATTGCCGACTTTGAAAAAGCAGCAGAACTTTACAAGCAAGGCGGAAGAACCAGCGCCTATCAAGACGCGCTCAACAGAATCAAACAATTGCAGTAACAGTTGACAGTTGACAGTTGACAGTTGACAGCTTGCCCTGAGCTTGTCGAAGGGTTGACAGCGAAGTTTTTAGGCAGGGTATTTAAGCCCCTGCCTAAAAACAATCCACCTAAAGGTGGGGGCTTAAATCCCCTGTGCAGCAAAATTAGAAGTTAAGGATTAAGAATTAAAAATGGGATAATTCATTTTGAATTTTGTAAGGATTCAGGTAACATAACTCCTTGCTGGGTAAAGACTTTAGATCTGTAGCTTGATGCTAAATTAATCTCTATTGTCAAGCTTATGAGGAAAAAATGTGATTTATCGTCATAAGAGTGACAGTGAACAGATCAAGACAAAAGCCCTTACTTTGCCCTGAAAACCTTGCCAGACAAGGGTTGCATCTGCAACTCTTTTGACCTGAATCCTTAGTGAATTTTTAATCTAGTTGATACAAACAGCAGGTAAATAAGAATGACTGCTATCACATTAAACCTCAATTCCATTATCAAACTAACTTCCGAACAGTTCTAACAACTGTGCGAATAACACCGCGATCTACAATTAGAACGCAACGCCAATGGACAATTGATCGTCATGCCACCAACCGGAGGAAAAACAGGAAAAAGCAACTCAAGATTTAACTTACAGATTGGACTTTGGAACGAACAAGCCGAACTCGGTGAAGCCTTTGATTCCTCTTACAAAAGATTTGGAATTAGTTTAAAATTATGGTTCAAACAATCCAAGCTAAAAATGTCACATTAGCAGAATTAAAAACACTTTTTGACCTGCAACTTGTCACAGACGACTAATTTTTCAGAGAATGGCAAGACGAGTTGCCAGAAATCACTGAATTTCAACAACGACAGCTAGATCAGATCAAAGCGGGTTACTTCAATTTGCTGAAATATCCGCCGATGCTGGAAAAACCCATCAGTTTGTCGATCGTCTCTCCGCTGTTATTTACCGGGGAGTTTTACCTGCATCCTTTTTACATTAAACCGGAAAAATCCGTCGAGATTTCTGAAGAAGAGGAAGGAGTTATCATCAAAGGCAGCATCGACACTTTAGTTTTAAAAGATCAGTTTTGGCTGATGGTAATTGAATCTAAACGAGTTTCATTTTCCATCAAAGCGGGATTGGCGCAAATCTTAGCTTATATGCTGGCAAATCCCAATTCCGACAAACCCAGTTACGGCATGATTGCGACAGGCGGCAGTTTCATCTTTGTTAAATTAGTGCCAGGAGAATCACCTCGATATGCCACATCCGATCTATTTGGAATTAGCAATCGCACCAATAATTTACATGATGTACTCCGCATCCTCAAACGCTTGAGTCAGATAGCAGCTAGCAATTAGTCATTAGTCAGTAGTCATTAGTCAGTAGTGATACCGCACTCGCGACACCAGAAATTATCAGCGAATCAAGGGATTTTTGTTTTGTGCGACCGAATATATAGTTTTCTCGATTCTGCTCAATCTTGTCTCTGGGCGTTTAGCACTTTGAATCCAAAATAGAATATTTTTTTGAGTTGTTTTGTTGAATGCTGCAAAGTTGCTGTTTGCAGCATCGTCTGTTTCTAAAGCTGCTTTTAAGTCTGCTGGAATTACTAATGCTTCAATCAAATCTAAGCTCGTCCACGAGCCATCTTGTTTAGCTGCTATAATTTTTTCTAACCCAGCTTCCGTCATCTTCCCTTCGGCGATTAATTCTTCGATATATTGCTTGTTCAATTTTGACCAAACACTTTTGGGTTTTCGAGGCGTGAAGATTTGTCGATAACTCTCTGCATCCAAGGATTTGACTTTGCTGTCAATCCAACCAAAGCAAAGTGCTTCTTTGACAGCTTCGCTGTACTGCACGCTTGGTTTGCCACTTTTGACCTTGTAGTAAACCAGCCAAACTCCGATCGCATTTCCATAGTTTTGCTCCAACCATTGCCGCCAGCAGGCGCGATCGCTAGCATAAACTACATCGAGTTGGTCTTCAAATTTCGGCATAACAGGAAAGAGATTTAACCACAACTATCTTACCAAGGCGAACCAATCATCGTAAAAGCAGCCCAATAATAAGGATGCGACAAATTACGATCGCCCCTGGCGGCCAACTCCGCCGGCAAAGGTAGAGCTTGATTGTTGCCCGATCGCACCAAATAACCATCCTGCAACCGCACTTCACCCCGCAGCATCGCCAACTGCGCTTGCCGCAAAGCCTCAGCCTTAATCGGCGCAGTACGCAACTGCTGGTAAAACTCAGTCATCAGCCCCAAAGTACCCGCATCACTGACGTACCACAAACTCGCCAAAGCCGATTTTACCCCAGCGTGCACCGCCAACCCCGCAAACCCCAACTCAGCTTGTTCGTCACCCACCGCCGTAGTACACGCACTCAAAACCAACAACTCCACCTGCGGGTTAGATAACTTCAACTCACCCAACTGATTTAACCGCAACTTAGTATCCCAAAACTGAATGTAAGAATTTTCCGATCCCCCTGGCTGAAAATCGCCGTGAGTAGCCAAGTGAATAATTTTGTATTGCGGTTGATTGCGCTTATTCTTCAAATTTGCCAAGGTAAAAGCTTCATTGAGAAAAGACGCACCAGGCCAAATCTTGCCCACAATTGTCGATATTTCCAACGGCACCGCAGGCAAAGGATTTTGATCGTATTTGGCAGGAAAATTCGACGCACCCATCGCCAAAACTTCCGAACCCCTAACATCGGCATAGCGAGTATCAGTCAAACTCAAACTGGGAATCAGCCCCAAACTGTACTTTTCTACCAAAAACTGTTTGCCGTCAAAAAGAGCAGCCAAAGGCAAAGTTCGCAAACCGGCATCCATCGAAAACACCAAAGTGTCAATCTTGTTAGCCTCCAATTCCGGTTGCAGCGGTGCAATTAACCACTGGTAAAGTTCCTGGGCAGGTTCCTTATAATCAGTAGCATTCAATCTCCTGGGGCTTCTCACAGCATTAGTGAATTCTTTAGCAACTTGCAGCACAGTCTCGCGGCTTGCAGGCACGCTTTTAAAAACACTTTTGCCGTCTGGCAATAACAACACAAGTTCTAAATGTTTCTCTTTCGCCCACACGTAAAGGATAGCGGGTTTAACCCCAGTCAACCGATTGACGCTGCTGAGAGTCTCTCGAATACTTTGCTGCGTGACAGACTTTTGATCGAGATTGCCCCCAAAGTAACGTTCAAATTCCCGCCCCTGAGTTATATCCCTTTGCTGCACTGCGTCGATCGGACTTAGTTGCGCGATCGAAGTGGAGCGAGAAATCTCAGGAACCCTCCCATTCCCGATACTTTCTACACTCACCGCACTCACGGGCTTTTGTGCAGTTGGCACTGCGCTGCCGTTTTCTGTCGTTGCAGGCGTACCCAAATTGTCTTTTAACACCGACGGCGACAGCAGTACCGGGCCGGCTGCAGTCTCGTTCGGCCGCGCCTCAACAGACGCAGCAGCAGGTTCTGGCGAGACATTTGCGTTACTGCTCTTTGGCAGCGACGCTGCGGGGCCGAGACTCACCTGAGTCACAATTTGTTGAGAATTGTCTGTAGTTTGCAGTTCCACGCTGGTAGTTGGTGCCGGACTCGGCACGATCGCCAGCGGCCCGATCGCAGTTGAGGAGGTTGCAGTGTTCGACTTCGAGTTTCCCGTCCCAACAGTCGCCGCCGTGCAGGTTCCCGACGGGCAAGTGCTTTGCAGCAGCGTCTGTGAACCCGATTGAGCCAGCCCGTCTGTAGAAATGCTGACCTGGGCGCGCTCAGCAGCCGTTCCTGTTCCCGCAGCCCGAAACGCTCCCCCAGCCTCGATTGCCACATCGCCGCCGGTATTGCCACGAGCTTTGATCGAAACAACTTCAATATCTTTCTGCCCGGTAATTTGGCTCGAACCGGCACTTCCCGATTGCGAACTAGAGTTGATCACCCCTGTAACGATCCGGCCCGACGCCGCAATCGAAATATCTCCCCCGCTTCTGGCACCAAAAGCATCGATGTTGCCGGTTTCTACCGCACCGGCGCTGCGGATATTGATAGGGCCCGCCTCCCCGGAAGTTGAGCGAGATGAAACCGTACCAGCAGTCAATTTGCCTTGACTGCTAGTGATGTTAATCCCCGCATTCGAGGTAACATCTCCGACGGCTACAGTACCGCCCATCAGAGCGATCGTGGCGTTATCAGTGCCGAAGATCGCACCCGTTCCCACGATCGCGCCGCTGCCCGACGGCGATCGAATCGTCGTCGGATCTTGAAATGTCACCGCCACTGGCGTTGAATTGAGCGTTGAATCTGTCGTTCCAGAACCAATCGAGATCACACCGCTACCGTCAGAACGGCCGATCGTGATCGAAGCAAACCCATTCCGAAAAGTGTTCAATTCCGCAGCCGTCAATTTCAAAGCTTCTGTATCGCCAGAACCTTGAATTATAATATTTTGACTGGGATCAGCCGGTTGCAGCACCAGATTGCCATTGCTGGCGATCGAATTTTTGTCACCCGTCAAGTCAATTTCGTTGCCGGTCAAAGTAATATTTCCCGGTGTTTTCGAGCCACCAGCTTTGATCGCACCTGCTGTGACTCCATTGCGTCCCATCAGCGTCACATTCCCCGCGCGATCGCCCCTTGTGTCGATCGCCCCGGCAGTCACCGTGCCCTGTGCGGTAACACTAACATCTCCCGCCGAATTGCCTATATCTTCGGAAGAATTGACAGAAGTGTTGATGGTGCGGGCAGTTCCAGTAAGTAGCTGACCGGTTGTGACATTGCCTGCGTTGCTGACGATGCGAATTTCCTGATTGTTGGTAGTGATATTTCCGGTACGGATATTGCCATCACCTTTGATAGTAATTGAGGCATTGTCTGCCCCTGTCAGGGAATTTGTGGTAGTGATTGTTCCCAAACCCGCTGGCGATTGAATAATTAGCGGATCATAAAATGTGAAATCGTTGGCAATCAGAATTGAACCGATACCGTTGCTGCGGCCGATCGTAATTCCAGCAAACCCATTTTCCAAACTTCCGAGGTCGTTTGCCGTCAGATTCAAATAAATATTAGTGCCGACATCTCCAGAACCGCCGATCGCAATATTTTGACCGGGGCTCCAAGGTTGCATTACCAAAAAGCCAGTGCCGCTGACTGAATTTTTGTCACCTTTAAAATTAATTTCATTACCAGTCAAAGTAATGTTTCCCGAACCAAGAGCGACGAAGCTCACTCCCAGAACATTCCGAGCCGTCAAAGTTACATTTCCCGTCGCTTCCCGGCCGCTGGCATCAAGTTTTTCTGCCGTTACGTTCATGCCTTCGAGTAAAATATTCCCGCTGGTTCCGGTGCTGGGATTGGATGAACTAATATTGTTAGCAACAGTCGAACCCTGACTAATCAAACTAATATTTCCGCCGTTGCTCGACAAATTACCCGCAGTAATTTGACTTCCCGAAATTGCGATCGCACCGCCAGCCGTGCTAATTGTATCTCCAGAATTCATCGAAAAAACGCCCGCACCGCTGCGATCGGCATCTGCTCTCAATGTCACCGAACCAGTAGTTGCTTTCAAGCTCAACTGATTGTCCGCCAAATCAGCAATTGTAATATCGTTGAGCGCTTCGAGAACCACATTTGCAGTCGCCGACATACTTTCCAAAGCTGTAGCCGAAATTGTCAGCGAAGGCTCAGAATTCTTTTCCTGTCCTGGTAGCGTTCCTGTTGCCAAAATATTATTGTTGGCAATAATTGCCGCATCGCCGGTACCTTCTGCAGAATCTGTAATTAAGATATTCTCTGGATCTAACAGCAAAGTCCCCAAACCGTTTGTCCCGGAAGTATCGACAGTACCGTTAAAAATCAATCTTTGCTTGCCCGAAACTTCCACAAACCCGCCCACACCTGCGGTGCCAGTTGTAGAAACGCCATTCGCGCTGATGCTGCCTAAAAATGCTGTTGTGTTGTCAGCCCAGACAAAAACTCTGCCACCGTTGCCTGATTCAGTTGCGTTGGCGGCGATCGAACTTTTGCCATCCACGTAAGTCATCGTCGCATTCGGCACAGTTCCCTCGCCTCGGTAATCTCCCCCGATCCGCACCGTTCCGCCACCGTCCGGCCCCGAAGCCTCAATCTTCGCTCCCAACAGCCCTACCTTGTCGCCCAACACATTGACGCTTCCTCCCGCGCCCCCCCTGGCAGACACGTCCGCAGCACCCGCTAACAGCGCAGTTCCAGCACCTGTAGGCCCTGTTTCGCCGCCTGTCAGTACGACTTCACCTTGAGCGTTCGTAATTATACCCGTAGCGTTAGCCACGCCGGGCCCCGAAAGCAGCCGAGGTAAAGTCAGGGGAGAGAAGGGAAGAGCTTCCGAACCCGACACTCCGGCTGCTGGAGAAACTTCTAAACTCAGCAAAAGTCCGTTTTGACTCAACCGCACCAGATTTTCGCCCCGGACAGCCGCCACAGTAATTTGACCGCCTGGGGCGGAAAGTTGCCCCGTACTGATGACCGTGCCGCCCAGCAAAGTCAAATTTTGCCCCGTGCCGACAGCCAAGTTACCGGCATTGACAATACTCCCTGGCTGTGGGTCAAAAACAAAAGCATTCGGCGTTCCGACTAGGGCTGCGTAGTCGATCGCCCCTGTAGCGTTGAACCAACGGTCGTCAAAACCGATACCGCTAGCGGTGGTAGCAAAAAAAGACCCGGACACATCGAGTCGGGCATTTGTTCCGAAGATAATGCCTGCGGGGTTCATGAGGAACAAGTTAGAATTGCCGCCGCTAACTTGAATTAGACCGTTAATTAACGAAGCGTCGCCCCCGACAACGCGGCCGAGGATATTTTTAACGCTGGGGTTCGAGATGAAATTGGCAGTTTCGCCAGAATTCAGATTGAACCGAGTAAAACTGTGGAACAAATTTGCTCCGTCTCTGGAGGTAGTGCCACCTTTAATGTCGTAGCGAGGAGGCGACACTGTACCTGGGGCGGTGACAGTGGTTCCGGTGCCGTCTGGGGCTGGAGTAATAGATTGTGCCGCAGCAATTTGAGATTGGGGATAAATTGCCAGGAGTACCCATCCGCTGCTGTTTTCTTTGAGGAAAACCAGGTTGGGGGAAAAATCTAATATCCAAAATCCGGCAATGGGAATTGCTGCCAGAATCGATCGCAGAGCACGTTGAGCATTCATAAGTTTGCCTCGATCTAGACCTTAATTCGAGTTTAAAATTGAGATTTTAGGTAAAAAAGAGTCGATCGCACCCCAATGCTGACATTTCCTAACGCGAACTCTCGATCGCAAATCTTAAATTTTCAGTCTAAATTTAATTGTGTCACCAACATAGCAAAGACAGACAGTAAGTGTCGAAACCCAGGAAATTTAAACAGCGAAAATTATGAGCGATCGAATTGTGCGTCTGATCGGTTTAACTGGGGGCATCGCCACCGGTAAAACCGCTATATCTAATTATCTGGCAGATGCCTGTGGATTTCCGATTTTAGATGCCGATATTTACGCCCGCGAAGCTGTGAACCCCGGTTCGCCAATACTTGACTCTATTGTAAAACGATACGGCGCGGGTATTTTGCTCCCCGACGGCAATTTAAATCGGCCCGAGTTGGGAAGTATTATTTTTTGTAACGCAGACGAGCGGCAGTGGTTGGAACAACAGATTCACCCTTATGTCCGCCGCCGATTTGTTGAGGAAACTCAAAGCTGCATTGCTGCATTGAGTCCGGTATCCCAGGACACACAGAATTTAGGTACAAAAACTCAAGAAACCAGGTTTTTTCACCGCGATCAAAAGCTAGAACGAAGTATTGTTGAAAAAAACTCCGGTTTCTGCGCCCCCACTGACACGTTGACTTTGGTTTTGGTAGTGCCACTGCTGTTTGAAGCTAACATGACTGACTTGTGTACCGAAATTTGGGTGGTGTACTGTTCACCCGAAGTGCAGTTAGAACGACTAATGCAGCGAGACGGCTTGAGTTACGATCGAGCTAATGCCCGCATTAACGCCCAGTTGCCGCTAGCTCAAAAGTGTCAACAAGCTGATGTTATTTTGGACAACTCGTCAACCCTCGACTCGCTGTTATTACAGGTAGATGTGCAAGTCAGTCGATTTGAGATTTGAGATTTGAGATTTGAGATTGACTCCACGATTTTGTGAACGGGCTTTTTTTTCCGAACAGCTTTCGACTCGTCCTACGGAGCGGCGCGCTAGCCATCTTAACACCAAGGAAGAGAAGAAAAAAAAGAAAAAAAAGAAAAATCGTTCACAATTCATTGAAAAATATCATAGCAACCATTTCTGAAGTTAATCTGAAGGATTAGACATCAAACAAAATTTCATTCATTCGATCTCAATTCCTTCAATTATCTGCGTTTATCTGTGTTTATCTCCCTTGCAAAAAAAAAATGGTTTAAAGCCGGAACCTATAAGCGGGAGAAATTAAAAGAAGACTATTCATTACTCCAATCCTCTTCCTTCCAGGTAGAGGTCGCTATCCCAGGTCAACAGTCAACAGTCAACTGAAATCTGCGGTTTCTGTATCAATCTAAGACTTATGCAAACTTGTCTATTGCTTGCTTTCAGGAATCTAATGCACCAAAATCTTTATATGTAAGGTGCTGATGACGGGCCTCTATACTCTGCGGTTTTGTCTTTAATCCGAGGGTTGCATCCTCATAGCAATAAATTATGAAATTAATCTGAAGAGTAGTAAAAAAATACAATTTGCGTTTTTGTTTCCTTGTTTGAAGAGTATTTAAAAACGATTTTAGGGGTGATACCATTTTAAATTTTAGATTTTAGATGAAAAAATTGGGAATGACTTATGAGTTAAGGGTTTGGATCACGGGCCTAAAGTTGCATTCTTTTGGGAAAACTGGTGTTGAATTCTGCTGATTGCCCGCAAGCAGCAGAGAACTAGAAATTACCAGCGAACAAGCGAGCTAGATGATGGATTTCACCCGCTTTTAACCAAAACTCACAAAAATTGCAGGTGCCGTCACTTACTAATTGATGATTTCGCCACAATTATTTTTTTTATCCTGATAGCAGAGTACAGACTGCGTATCAAGAAGGGGAAAATACAAATACCAAAATTTATGATCGGCGTTTACTCTTCCATCCTGATGTCAAGCCTGTTACTGAGCGGCACCGCAGTTAACGCTCAAAGCTTAGAAACTCGATCGACCTTTTTTGCTCCACACAACTCTGCTCCCGAAATTTTAACCGCTCTAGCCGACACTCAGACCTTTTACGCAGATAACGACGATAAAGATACGCCGCCAGAACGAGGAAGCGGGAGATAAAGCCGAAAAAAGCGATAATTGTCTGTTGGGAATTAGGGAATTACGGGGAGAATCGAAAATTGGGAAAAGAAGAGAAAACTTGAAGATTTCAATTCATGAATTCAGGACTTACGTACTGCGTACCAAAAAACCGATTTTTTAGCCGTATTTGACGATTCAAGGCATAATGTTTGGCTATTCCGGTTTTTTTGCCCAATATCGTCAAAATATCCGACACCACAAACGGGCGCGAAATGTGGCACTCTAAAAATAAAGGTAAAGCGCGAGTAGGAATCTGGCGCTTTACCTTTATTTTTTAAACTTTTGCAGCTTTAATCTTTTTCCGCAGCTTCGCCACCGACAACGACATCGCGAATCCGCAAACTTGGGCCGCCGCAGCCCACGGGCAAACCGCTTTGTCCTGCCTTGCCGCAGCCGCCGGATTCATCCCAGTAGAAATCGTCGCCGATCGCCTCAATATCGGCTAAAGTGCTGAAAACATTACCCGAAAGAGTCACATCCCGCACCGGATTGTCGAGCTTTCCATCGCGGATCATCCAAGCTTCCCCAGCACTGAAAGTAAACATTTCGCCGTTAGTCATCCCGCCTTGCCAATTGCGCGCATAAACTCCTTCTTCGATCCCAGAAAATAAGTCCGGCACCGGCGTATCGCCTCTTTCGATCCAAGTATTAGTCATGCGGACGATCGGCGGATAATGATAATTCAAACACCGAGCATTACCGGTAGGTGTTTCTCCCAACTTACCCGCTGTTTCCCGCGAGTGCAGCCGCCCGACTAATGCGCCGTCTTTAATTAACTGAGTAGTAGTCGCCGGAGTGCCTTCATCGTCGTAGTAATAGCTGCCTCGGTGTCCCTCCGGCGCGGCACCGTCGAAAATTTGCAAGTTTTCTGGGCCGAACTGGCGGCCGAGGGTCATAATTTCCAAAATATCGGGATTTTCGTAGGCCATGTCAGCTTCGGAAAGGTGTCCGAAGGCTTCGTGGACGAACAATCCGGTCAGAATTGGGTCGATGACGACGGTGTAAGTGTTGCCTTGGACGGGGGGTAAGGCTAGGGAGTCTACGGCGCGCTGGGCGGCGCTGCGGACTTGGGTTTCAAGTTCGGTTAGGTCTTCGTAAGCTTTGCGGGAACCGGTGGTTTCCCGGCCTGTTTGTACGGTTTCCCCGCTGCGGGCTGTGGCGGCAAAGCGCATTTCCATGTCTGCCCAACCTTGTTCGAGCATGGTGCCTTCGGAGGTGGCGAGGATGATGCGCTGGGTGCTGTCGCCGTAGCGCACGGAGATGGTGGCGATGCGGGGGTCTATGCTGCGGAGAATTGCGGCGTAGCGATCGCACAATTGTTTTTTGTCAATTAAGGGCACCAGACGGGGGTCTGTTCCTGTCAGTGGCAGGAAGCAAATGTCCTGTACGGGCGTTACTGGCGCGAGAATTGTTTCTTCTTCGCCGATCAGTTTGGCCGCGGCGATGGCTTCTTCGATTCTTTCGGCGAGGGTGGAAAGTCGGTTAAAACTGGCAAAGCCCCAGCCGCCTTTGTGACAAGCTCGGACTTGCCCTCCTATTGAGATTCCTTCGCTGAGGGTTTCAATTTTTTCGCCCCGCAGCAGGATGTCTGTGCCTTCGGCTTCTTCGAGCCGAATTGCTAGATAATCTACTTGGTTGCGGTAGCGTGCCATTAAGTCTGACAGCAGATTTTTGGAGTCGGCGATCGAGGTGGGCATAAGGAAAGCAGGGTGTTTGACTGCATCCATTTTGCACTTTTGTTAGGGCGATCGTCCAAAATATCGCCGGAAGCGCGGAGATTGCGACTTATTGGTACGGTTCTGCCAATATCGTTAGTTGACAAATATAGATATCCTGTGGGTTAGGGGCAAGACGCAAGAAATTAGGCTGGTTGTTTCCGTCCTACTGCTGCTTAAATTCTCGCTCCTAAACATTCCTATAAATAAATACTTCATTCTTCACGTCTGTGAAGGTGGGCTTATAACTACTGTGAATACTTACTTTCTACCAACAATCAGCGAAATTTTAGCCTCCTCTGGCTCTGAAAATGACCTCAGTCCCGATCCGAGGTCGATCGCCCAAAACGGCCGCCAGAAGTGTCCTGGGAGTCGTGCGGCTGCTAGACAGAAGGCTGAACGGGAATGGTACGGGGCGATCGCAACTTTGAATCAAATGCTCGCCCAACAACAAAAACACTGTCTCTCCCCAAATCCCAATTCTTGTCAGGGATTGGTTTTGTCCGGGCCGTCTTCGGTTTTGACAGAGCCCGCTGTCATTTCCGGTTTTGCTAATTGGATTTTTACGAGTATTCCCGACAACGATGCAGGTTTGTGGTCTTTTCGTGCTAGACAAACTTTAGCTTTGCTACCGGCGGCGGAGGAGCAAATATCTGTACCGGAGGCGGCCCCGGCTTTAGCTTTGGCGATCGGCGATCCTTTAGCAAACGAGCAGTTTTGTTTGGTTTTAACTGCTACTTTTAGTCTGGTGATGGTTTTGGGTGAAAATTCGGCGGGAATTCCGGCTTTTCTATTTTCTTTCGACCCGCAAATAGCCGCCAAAGCTTGGGAAGTTTTGCGGCGCAGGGTGACTGAAAGCGATTGTTTGCTTGCCAATTCTGACGGCAGTATCAATTTGCCAGTCAGCCAATTAACTCATAATTCTACAAAATTAGACGCGCAATTCCAGCAGTTTTTGCCTATAGCTCCAAACTATCAAATAGTCGCGCAGTTCACCCGCTTGCTGCTGCATCATTTGCCCCTCGGGAAAGACGAAGTGGCGAGGGGAAAAAACGAAAGAGTTGATGATAGCTTCAAAGGGCGGGAAAATATCAATTGTAAGTCTCATTTGCCTCATGCTACCAAAGAAGTGGAATTGCTACAGGCGATCGCCCACGAAGTCCGCACTCCTTTGGCCACCATTCGCACCCTGACTCGCCTGCTGCTGAAACGTCCCAAACTCGAACCGGTGGTGGTGAAGCGTTTGGAAATGATTGATGCTGAGTGTACCACTCAGATCGATCGCTTCGGTTTAATTTTCCGCGCCGTGGAATTGGAAATGTCCCAAGCTAAAAATTCTGGGATGCAGCTAACCGCGATGTCCCTCGGTGAAGTGCTGCAAAACAGCATTCCGCGCTGGCAAAAACAGGCAAGTCAGCGCAATCACACTTTAGATGTGATTATACCGAAAAAATTGCCAGCGGTAGTCAGCGATCCGACGATGTTGGATCAGGTTTTAACTAATTTGATTGAGAATTTTACTCGAACTTTGCCATCGGGGAGTCGCATTCAGGTAGAAGTAACATTGGCGGGCGATCAGTTAAAATTGCAGTTAGAATCGGAACACCTACCTGAAGGTAATGGCACCTCGACTTTTGCAGCTTCAGCGAATGCTCCTTTGCGATCGATCGGGCCTTTGTTGATGGTGCAGCCGGAGACGGGAAGTTTGAGTTTAAATTTGAGCGTCACTAAGAATTTATTTCGAGCAGCGGGCGGGAAATTAGTAATTCGCCAGCGGCCGCAAAAAGGCGACGTAATGACCATATTTTTGCCGCTGCAATAGTCATTAGTCATATCATTTCCGGTTGCATCGGAATTATATATTTGGATGTCAGTACGAGCTTCTCGCTCGCGATCCATGTCGCGAGTGAGAAGCTCGCACTAATGATATCAGGAATGAAAAATAAATAACTTGCACAATTAAACCCCAGAAGCCTTAATCTAATGTAAACTATTGCTCTATTAGTCACCTTATTTATTTTTCATTCCTCAATTCCGGTTGCACCAAAATGATAGGTAGGACGCGGCACCGTGTCCTGAATGTGGGTAATATTAATTCCGATGCTACCGGATTTGATATCATTGGTTAGTTGTTAGTTGTGATTGGTTAACAAATAACAAATAACCAATAACAACTAACAACTAACCAATAACCAATAATATTCACTCAATTAAAAGCTCAATCACAAACTTAGTTCCTTCTCCCAGTGCCGAAATACAACTCAGTTTACCCCCATGTTTTTCTTCCACAATCTGACGGGCGATCGCCAATCCCAATCCCGTTCCTTTCCCAGCCTCTTTTGTAGTAAACAGGTAGTCGAATATCCGCAATTTTACTGAATCCGACATACCCTGGCCGTTATCTTCGATCCGAATGACTACGGTTGAAAGGTCGATCGACATTTCAGTAAAAATCATAATTCGCCTAGGTTCGGTTTCTAATTCCGCAAAGGTTTGTCCAACGCACCCTGCATCCAAATCATCGATCGCGTTAGCGATAATATTCATAAACACTTGATTTAATTGATCGGAAAAACAATTAATCGCTGGCACATCACCGTAGTTAGTAATCACTTCAATGGCTGGACGCAGATTATTTGCCTTGAGGCGATGGCGCAGAATTAGAATAGTGCTATCAATCCCTTCATGGATGTTGAAAATCTGCTTTTGGTCGCTGTGGGCGCGGGAGAAAGTGCAGAGGCTTTTACTAATAGATACAATGCGATCGCCCCCATCCTTCATGGCTCGGATTAAATTCGGTAAATCTTCCCTCAAATATTCTAGCTCTATCTTCTCTAGTTCTGCAGTAATTTCTGCACCTGGTTGGGGAAATTGACGGCGATACAAATCAATTAAACTAAATAAATCATTGATGCTATCTTCCACAGCATTGACATTACCCACCACACAAGCAATGGGATTGTTGATTTCGTGGGCAACCCCCGCCACCAGTTGTCCCAGAGTGGAGAGTTTTTCTTGCTGCACCAATTGCAATTGAGCATTCTGCAAGTCATGAGTACGTTCTGCCACTCGTTGTTCTAAGGTGCCGGTGAGTTGCTTTAAGCGCCAGTGAATTTTCACCCTTGCTAATACTTCCTGGGCTTCAAAAGGTTTGGTGATGTAGTCTACCGCCCCCAAGGACAAGCCTTCGATTTTATTCTCCGTATCTGTTAAAGCCGTCATGAAAATTACTGGGATACCTTTAGTGGCGGGGTTTGCTTGGAGGCGGCGGCAGGCTTCAAAACCATCCATTTTGGGCATTTGCACATCGAGTAAAATTAGTTCTGGATGAGCATAGGCCACCATAGCTAGGGCATCTTCGCCATCCACTGCCATGCGAACTTTGTAATTTGCTGATTTTAAGGTTTTGGAGAGGACAGACAAGTTAGTTGCATTGTCATCTACAATCAAAATAAAGGGATCGGTTGAGTTAACCATAGTTAATATTCCTTTTAATTAAGTGAGATATTGCTGAATAAATGCCCGCAGTTTTTTGATCTCGAACGCTTCAGTAATCTGGATGACTTCTCGGACAAAAGCGACATTATCCCCATCTGGGATTTGCTGGGCGACTTCTATTACTCCATCTAGATCGCCGGCTTTGGCCAGTTCCGAAAGTTGGGTCAAGATGGCGTGAGACGGTGGCTTAATTTCTTGATCGACACCATGTTCATTTAGCCGATCGCCTTTTTGATCCTTGTATAGCCAATCCAACTTTAAATATTTTTGTATTTGTTCTAGCAACGTTTCAGCTTGGATGGGTTTGGGCAAGAAATCATTGCCGCCTGCCTTAATACTATTGTGGCGATCGATCTCAAAGACACTAGCGGAAGAAACCAGCACGATGTGATGTTGTAGTTCTGGTTGCGATCGCAACTTCTTCACAAATTCAAACCCATCCATTACGGGCATTGCCAAATCGGTAATAATCAAATCCGGCGCTGTCTGTAAAACTTGTTCTAGTCCTTCGAGTCCGTTGCTAGCTTCAATAATTTTAAAACCAATCGGTTCTAAAAGATTGAGCAACACCGAACGATTTTCCCAGCGGTCATCGATCAATAAAATTTTACGCCGTTCTCCTGCATAGCCGACAATCGCCGCTTGTTGCACCACCAGCAAAGACTCCGCCCAATCCTTAGCTTCGGGCAATTTCAGCTCAAAGGAAAAGGTGCTACCTTCGCCTGCAATGCTCTGTACCTGAATTTCACTATCCATCAAGGAGACAATTTTATGGCTAATTGCTAGTCCTAATCCAGTACCTTCTGATTGTTTATTGATATTACCTACCTGTTCAAATGGTAGGAAGATTTTTTCGACTTGTTTGGGGGTCATGCCTACGCCGGTATCTGCGATCGTAAAGCGAATATGTGTCTTCTTCCCCTCATCTATTATATCGAGGATCTCTACTCTGAATGTCACTTTACCCTGTTCTGTGAATTTAATGGCATTGCCCAACAAGTTAACTAATACCTGACGCAAACACTTTTCATCGGCAATGACTCCGATAGGCAAGTTGGCATCTGGAAGGAAGTCGAAGCTAATTCCTTTTTGTTCTGCCCGAATAGAGTTGATTTCTACAACGCTTTGGAGAAAGGAAGGGAAGTAGAATGACGCGGGATAGAGTTCTAATTTGCGGGCTTCGATTTTAGATAGGTCAAGGATATCGTTAATCAGGGTGAGAAGGTGGGAGCCGCACTGGTAAATGATGTCAACGCCGTTATTCTCTTTGGAGGTGAGGGATTCGCTGCGTTGCAAGATCTGAGCATAGCCGAGGATGCCGTTGAGGGGGGTGCGGAGTTCGTGGCTCATGTTGGCGAGAAATTCGCTTTTGGCTTGGTTGGCGTTATCGGCAGATTCCTTAGCCATTTGTAACTCAGTTGTGCGCTTTTCTACTCGATATTCGAGTTCTTGATTGGTGTTTTCAAGGGCTGTAAATGAATCACGCAACTGTTGAGACATACGATTAAATGACTTAGCTAATATTCTTAATTCTCTTACATTCGAGAGTTGAACTGTTTGTTCTAAGTTGCCTTCTGCAATTGCTTTTGATGCTTGACTAAAACGGAAAATGGGAAGCGAAATCCAGCGAGAAGTGTAAATTCCTAAAGCTATAGCTAATAGTAAGGCGGCAATACACAGCAAGATGGTAGTACGAGTATTGGCATTGATTTGTGCCATGAATTCTGATTCAGGGATTGCCACCACAGTCAGCCAGTCAAGCCCAGGTTTTTCTTGAAATGGAGAAACTTGCACAAACTGCCTAGCACCTTTGAGATCGAAGTCCAAGATTTGAGAGGAGTTGATTTGACTCAGATTACCAAATTTACGAATTAAATACTGGGTGGCAGCTTTTGTAAGCAAGTCATTGCTATCGGCTGCGGCAACTCGTTCTAGTTTACCTTGCCGATCGCGAAACAGCGATTCATTAGTTGAGGTCGCAAGCAATTTACCAGTTCGTTCAATGATGAAGATTCTCCCCTGTTGACCAACATCGAGCTTTTGCAGAAAATCTCCGACAGTCGATAGGGTTAGTCTAGCGATCAGGATTCCTTGAAATTGTTTAGTTTGATTATATATAGGATGCACATTCAGAAAGATCAGCTTTGGCTGATCTTTATGTTTAATCACATTTGTCCAGTAAGGTTTATCTGTGCTTTTAGCTTGCCGATACCAAGGCTCAGGGCGGAAGTCAACATTTTCGGTGCGCTTCAACAAAGTGATGCGATCGCCTTTTTCGTCCAAGCTATAGGTCGAAAATGCAAAATCAGTCGATCGATCGTAAATAAATAAAGTGGGGCGATCGCCTTCGTGTCGAGATACCGTAATAAATTCTCGTTCCTCGTTGAGAATTCCAATGGAATCAATTGAATCAAATACCTGAGTTTGAGCGAAGAGGTGTCGCTGCCAGTCTTTTAAGGAAGTTGTTTTGAGCCATCCAGCATTAATGGCATCTTGGTTAATTTGGTTTGCCTGCTGTGGAGCTTTTAGATAAGTTTGTAAATTTTGATTAACACGTAACGTAATTTCGTTGCGTAACTGCGTTGCTACGTCATTAACCGCCCGTTGTCCATTTCGCAGCGACAGATAGCCAGTCAGTCCCACTGCGCCAAAGATTTGCAACACGAACGGAACTATTAGTAACGCTTGTAGGGGTAAACGATGGATAAAGGCGCGATCGTTATGTGTTTTTGCGTCGGCGGACATATCGGCATTCCTTCCCAAAAGTTAAATTAGATAAAAAATAGTCTATTTAGTATTTTTTAATACAGATTTTGATGGCGACGCTGTAATTTAGGTCACAAGCCAACCTGTGCGATCGTCTATTTCCAGATTCTTGACACTTTTGCTAGGAGAGAACTACCCAGAACAGGGCTAACACCTAGGTTTGACTCTTAGGCGGTCTCAACCCTAGTCTTATCTAGGGCTTACTGAAAAAGTCCACAAATCGAATCTAGGTGCCAAACAGCTTGAAAAATGGGAGATTCGGAGATGGGTTCCCAAATTTACTCCACAATTTTCCACCGAAATCCAAGGATTTTGAGCCGACAAAGGTCATAACCTTACACTTTTTTATCTTTAAAAATCTTGAAATCCTTGGCAGTCATAGCTTCTAATTCTATTCATCAAGCCCTAAAGTAGGAATACGAATGATGACTGCGGACTAAAGTCCGCACTACGAACCTGAATTAAATCGGTCAATCGACCGGACACGAGCTCAAAAGTAACCGTACAAAAATTCGGGATTTTTGTAAATAATAGTTTTGGGCTTTGTATATTTAGCTGTTCATATTCTAACTCAGCAACGCCAAATTATTTACTAACTTTTTTTGTAAATAGGAATGACTATTGTAAATTCTGTTCCCTCTCCAAGCGTTGAATTAACTTCGATCTTACCTCCATGCTTCTCGACAATAATCGCATAGCTGACTGAGAGCCCTAAGCCCGTACCCTTGCCCACAGGTTTTGTGGTAAAAAACGGTTCAAATATCTTATTGAGCGCCGACGGTTCTATCCCTATACCATTGTCTGCGATACGAATCACTGCATTGCGATCGCGATCGACCGAAGTCTGAAGCATCAGAGTCAGTTTTTTCTTATTTTTCTTAAAATTAACTTTGTTCTCCTGTTGTCGCAAAGCATCTATGCCATTACTCAGAATATTCATAAACACCTGATTGAGTGCCGATGCGTAACAGTTGACTAAAGGCATTTTACCGTAGTCTTTAATTAGTTGGATTTCCTGATGTTTTTCACTAACTTTGAGTCGATGCTGCAAAATTAATAAAGTGCTATCAATTCCTGAATGAATGTCGATCGGTTTAATTTCAGATTCATCAAGGCGAGAGAAGTTCCGCAGAGATTCGACTATTTGGCGAATGCGCTCGGTTCCTGTGGTCATCGAAGCTAGGATCATCGGTAAATCTTCAATGATAAACTCTAGGTCGATTTCATCAATTTTAGCTTGAATTTTGGGTTGGGGTTGAGGAGAAAGTTCTTCATATAACCCAATTAACTTAATTAAAGATGTAATATATCCATGAGCATAGGTAAGATTGCCGTGAATGAAGTTAACAGGATTGTTGATTTCGTGAGCAACTCCGGCAACCAACTGTCCTAAACTTGACATCTTTTCTGTTTGAATGAGTTGGGATTGAGTGGCGTAAAGTTTTTGGAGGCTGGCTTCGAGTTGAGTGGCTTTTTCTTGTAACTGCTGGGTGCGTTCTTCCACCTTTTGTTCTAGGGTGTAGGAATAATCCTCTAATTGGCTGTAGAGTTGAGCGTTTTCTAAGGCGATCGCCGCTTGGGCCATCAGCAGTTCGATCACTTGCAGGCGATCGCGATTAAATACCGCTTGGGTTAAGCGATTTTCTAAATAAAGAATTCCAATTAATTTGCCTTTATTGACGATCGGAGTACACAATAAGCTTTTGGGCTTGTGCTTTTGAATATAAGCATCGGAGGCTAGATAACTCTGAGTAGCATCATCAATGACTAAAGTTTCCTGAGTGCGAGAGACATAGTTAATGAGAGAATGAGGGATATTTTTACTTGATTGAACAGGAATTTCTCGCCTTACAGAAAAATTATTATCTGTCGTTCGATCGCCTAAATCAGCCGTGGCTTCTATAACTAAATTCTCCTCCTTTAGTAAAATTAAATCGCATTTATCTGCTCCGGCATTTTCCATGACTATTTTCACTAAGGTAGAAATCAATTGCTCCAGTTGAATTTCACGAGATAAAGCTTGGGAAGCTTTGAGGATGCTGGCAAAATCTAGACACTCAGAAATGCTACTGCTGCTAGAATGAGTGCTTGGGATAGTTTGATGAGAAATAGACGAGCGATTGCTGTTTGAAATCAGAGTTTCCTGGAGGATCAATTGATTTTGTGGGTTCTGCAAGATAGCAGTCAAAAGCTGGGGATAGCGTTTTTTTAAGTCATCTGTTTTGGATTTTGCTCCCCAATGGGCATAGCAATAGTAGGCTTCTTGTAGATAGCCTGTTGCAAATTTTTCTTTACCCCAGCCGAGGTAGAACTCGGCCGCTAGTTCGTTGGCGAGGGCTTCTTCTTGAAGATATCCCGTATCTTTTGCACCTTGAATTGCTTGGTCATAATACTCTATTGCCTCAAGCACATTCCCAAATACTCGTGCTTGTTCTGCCTTAATCAACAAATACTTATGGAGAAAATTATGCGGAGCACAATCAGACCATTCTCCGAGGTTTACTTGATTCTGCTCGATCGCCAGCATATATTGTTTCTGCTGGCTCGGTTCAGCTTGAGGGTAGACGGCGAGCAGAATCAATGAGTGATAAAAATTATAAACACCGCTCGCGAGCGATCCGATCGCAGCTTGTATGTATTTGCCAGCCAGCACAGTACAATCTAAAGCACTCGCATATTCCTTAAATAAATATAAAATATTTGCTTTGGCAACACATAGCGCAAATAAGGACATATAATTGTTCGTATTTTGCCAAAGTGGCAGGAAGTGCAATTCATCAAAATGCTCTCCAATCAATAGCAGCTTGTCAGCCGATTTGCCTTGTAAGTTCAAGGTAGCTTGCGCCCAGATTTTCGCGTAAGACAAGGCAAAATCATGCTTGTTTTTGAGTAGTAATTCGAGGTAAGGAGCTTGTTTAGACTCGACTATTTCTAGTCTCTCTCCAGTTAAAAAGAGATTCTTACAATAGTGCATGGAGTTATAACTAGCCCACTCCAAATCCCCAGTCTCTAAACCACTTTGGCATCCTTCTATATAAGCGGGTAGTGTAGCTTGGGCTGGTTCTTTCCACGATCGAATCAGAGCATTAAATAAATTATAAACTCTAGCTTTAAGTGCGGTTTCCTGAAATTGTTCTAACAACTTCAATGCTAATTTTCCGGCATGATATCCTTGATCGATGCCTCCAGGTTCGACGCAGAGAATCGTGCCATAGAGCACATAAGCATAAGCTGATAATGCAGAATGTCCACCTTCAATGGTAAAATTTACTATCGTTAAGATCAGGGGACGAGTCATATCGGGTCTGGCGATATAAATGGAAGGAAAAAGTGCCATGAGAATCCGCAACGTGGCGAGTTTCTGCGGATCGGTCATTTCTGGAATCTTGTCTAAATCTTCAAATCGTGGTAATTCTGGCATCGCGCGATCGCCGATACTGGCATCGATGTTAATTCCCAACTTTTGCAATGCTTCCAAACCTGTATCAATCGCTTTTATCATCATACTTTGTGACTGAAGAGATTGAATTTGCAACTCATATATTTTGAGACTATCTAGTAAATTTAGAGCTTGGGATAAAATCATTTGACCCAATTTTTCCACCCGATTAAAGTTACCATTCAGATATTCTACTTCTGCTGTTTCGAGACAAACAGCCAGGGTCAAATCGTACTGATTTTGCCAACTATCAGATTCTAGTAATGCCCAACTAATATTTAAATATCTAGCAGCATCTGCATAGGCTGTAGCAGCTTTGGCTTTCTTTCCTGCCAGTAGATTTAGTGAGATGAGATGATTTAATTGCTCTGAATCTGTTATTATTTCAACACCCATATTGAGTTGATTAACAATATCAAAAATATGGTCTTTCTGGGTTGATTGAGGTGTTTTTGTCAACAAAAGCTGACCAATTTTTAAATGTGTGGCTTTTTTATGTGATTCTGGAATCAGGGAATAGGCAGCTTGCTGAATCCGATCGTGTAAAAATCGATATACTACGGATTCATGAGTAGTATCGGTGGTCTGAACTGTTCCTAAATAAAACTTATAAACTTCATTTTGGGGTAGAATCAGCCCTTCTTGCAAGGCTTTCCATAGGTGAGTGGCAGCCTCGGCTTCTGTTTGCTCTGAAACGATCGCCAAAGTAGACAAATCAAAAGAGTTGCCAATACAAGCTGCTAGTTGGAGGATAGTTTGGGTCGCTGTTGGTAGTTTCTGTAACTGCAATGCCATGAATTCCACGACATCATCGGTCAATGCGGCCGATCGCACTTTGGCGATATCGCATTCCCAATGCCCTAATTGAGCATCAAAGTTAATGAGGCAATCTTGATGCAGAGCTTTCAGAAATTGGGTAGCAAAAAAGGGATTACCTTGGGTTTTTTGAAATACCAAATCCGTGAGTGGTTGCGCTAATGCACTCGAACAATTCAGCGTATTGGCTACCAACTGATTCAGGCTGGCATGACTCAGGGGTTGTAACGTAATTGTATTAACTATCGAGTCGCTTTGGGCGATCGCTTCCAAAGTCAGCATCAACGGGTGCGCTGCAAACACTTCGTTATCCCGATAAGCACCTATCACTAACAAGTAGCCTGCTGTAGATTCAACCATCAAAAGTTGCAGCAACTTAAGAGATGCCGCATCGGCCCATTGTAAATCGTCCAAAAATATTACCAGAGGATGCTCTTGGGTTGTAAAAACTTGGATAAACTTTTGAAATAGTAAATTGAAGCGATTCTTAGCAGATGTTCCCGACAGTTCCACCGCTGGCGGCTGAGGACTAATAATCCGTTCTAATTCGGGAATGACTTCAATAATGACTTGTCCATTTTCACCAATAGCTTGCAGAATCTGCGTTTTCCAAACCTGCAACTGAGCATCACTTTCGCTCAGCAATTGTCCCATTAAATCTCGAAATGCTTGGACAAAAGCGGAGAAGGGAATATTGCGGTTAAATTGGTCGAATTTGCCTTTGATGAAATAGCCGTGCGCTCCGACAATTGGTTTGTGGACTTCGTTGACAACGGCGGTTTTTCCAATGCCGGAAAACCCGGCGACTAGCATCATTTCGCCCCCCCTGTGTACCCCCTTGGTAAGGGGAGATGAAAGGGGGTACGCTATGCGATTAAAGGCCTTGAGTAGGGTTTCTACTTCCGTTTGGCGACCGTATAATTTTTCAGGAATGGTAAAGCGATCGCTTAAATCTCGTTCTCCCAATTCAAATAAAACAATGTTTCCTATTTTTTGCCACTGAGACAGACATCTTTCGAGGTCATGCTTTAATCCTAATGCGCTCTGATAGCGGTCTTCAGCATTCTTCGCCATCAATTTGCTGACAAGTGCCGAAAGTACCACCGGAATTTCTGGATTAATTTCATGCAGTGATGGCGGTTGTTTTGCAAGATGAGAGTGTACCAATTCCATCGCATCGTGAGATTGAAACGGCAATTCTCCTGCTAGCAATTCGTAAAAAGTCACGCCCAAAGAATAAAAATCTGTACGGTAGTCTACGCCGCGATTCATCCTGCCCGTTTGTTCGGGAGACAAATAGCCGAGTGTGCCTTCTAATAAGTTGGGACTCATCAGAGTTTGAGTGTCTCGCGGCAGCAAAGATGCGATGCTAAAGTCAATTAGTTTGACTTGTTTTGTTTGGGGATTAATTAAAATATTGGCTGGTTTAATGTCTTTGTGAATTATCCGGTGATGGTAAAGTAAATTTAATGTATTGCTAATGTCGATCGCAATTTGGAAAAACTCAATCAAAGATGGCACGGTTTTCCCTTTCCCCGTCCATTCTTTCAGAGAAATTCCCCCGAAGTCTTCGACTATCAGCGCATAGCCGTTGCGGTAGGGTTCCAAGCTGTAAGTTTGGATGATTCCGGGCAAATCCAGGTTTTTAGCAATGGTATACTGATTGCGGAATTGCAACAGTTCGCTGAAGCTGGGATACTCGTTCCGCAAGACTTTGATGATGACTGGTTTTCGATCGCAGAGGCGAGTTCCGCGATAAACTAGGGTGCGAGTGCCGGAATAAATGCGATCTAGAATTTGATACCCTGTTAGTTCGATCATAGCGATAGCTATTTTTTTAGTAAATTATTTAGCGTTACTATTATAGTAGTGCAAATCAGATTTTGCCATCGTATAAATACTCAAAAATATAACAAATTTGCTACCCAACGAACAGGTAACGGTTAACGGTTAACCGTTAACCGTTAAGCGAAATTAATTCATTCGGGCTTTTAAGGCATCTCGCGCTTGTTCTCGATCGTCAAAATGGACTTTTTCGGTGCCCAAAATCTGATAATCTTCGTGTCCCTTTCCGGCAATCAGCACGCCATCTCCGGGTTTAGCGTCCATAATAGCAGTACGAATTGCTGCGGCGCGATCGCACATCACGACGGGCTTTACGGTGGCGGGGATACCTGCTAGAACGTCTTCTAAAATGCGATCGGGATTTTCGGTACGCGGATTGTCGGAAGTAACAACGGCTAAATCGGCTAATTCTGCCACGATTTTACCCATGATCGGGCGTTTCGTGCGATCGCGATCGCCACCGCAACCAAACACACAAATCATTTTACCGGGAATAAACGGCCGCGAAGCCTTCAACAAGTTCTCCAAACTATCAGGAGTGTGCGCGTAATCAACAATAACGCTAATATCTTGATCGGGACTAATTTGCACCCGTTCCATCCGTCCCGGTACTCCCGAAAACTGAGATAAATTCTCCACAATTGCGGACAAATCTAAACCCAATTCCAAAACAGCACCGACAGCAGCCAACATATTTGATAAATTGAATTGACCGACTAAAGGCAAAACAAAAGCAATTTCGCCCTTGGGAGTGTGCAGCATTCCCTTAACTCCGTCTGGCTGATATTGTAAATTTGAAGCATACAAATCAGCAGTTTTATCGGTTGTGCTGTAACTCCAAATTTTCTCCGATTTTAAGCTTTCAACAATCCGCCGTCCGTAGGCATCATCAATATTAATCACCGCGCGATTCTTGAGATAATCGGAACCGAATAACAGAGATTTCGCCTCAAAGTAATCCTCCATATCGCGGTGATAATCGAGATGGTCTTGAGTCAAGTTTGTAAACACAGCAACTTCAAAAGTACAGCCCAAAACTCGCTGCTGCGCTAAAGCGTGGGAACTGACTTCCATCACGCCGTATTTGCATCCGGCGGCGACAGATTCTGCTAGTTGTTTTTGCAGGTCAACCGCAAAAGGTGTGGTGTAAAGTGCAGTTTGTTGGAAACCGGGCCAGCGAGTGTAAAGCGTGCCAAAAATCGCGGTTGGCAACTGCATTTGATTGAGCAAAAATTCGATTAAATGAGTTGTGGTAGTTTTGCCGTTGGTACCGGTAACGCCGACAAGTTTTAATTTGTTAGCTGGATTGCCATAAAATGCGGTTGCTATTTGACCGCAAACTTGAGACATATCGGCTGCTGCGATGACGCAGGTACTCCCGTCTTTGGGTGGTGTTTTCTCGGCTGCTTGGGTGGAAATTATGGCGGCAATTGCACCACTGGCGATCGCGCTTTGCCAAAAATCTCCCCCATCGACGCGAGTTCCCGGCATTCCCAAAAACAAATCTCCCGCCCCACAAGCGTGGGAATTAGTCGATAAACCCTTGACTTCTGCATCGAGGGCGGGATGTTGGGTGTCAAAGGAAATGCCGGGAATTGCTGCTAATAATTCTCTCAAATTCATGTCGATCACTCCTGGCAAAACTGGGTTGAATCTATTTTGACTGATCGGTTTGCAAATATTTCTGTAACATTTGCTCCAATTGTCGGACTGTGCAGCGGGGAGAAGGACGAGGTAATTGTTCTTCTGGGGAGAATGCAGCATCGCCAGCAGAATTTATTGGCTGAGGCTGCACTTTAAACAAAACTGGCACTTCGTACTGATAAGCTTGAAACCAGTCATCGCGTTCGGTAATGTCTCGTACTTCCAATTGAAACTTGATGCTTTCAATCAGTTCGAGTTTTTCTTGCAACCCTTCGCACAAGTGGCATCCGGGTTTGCTGTACAAAATTAATCGCATCATAACAGTACAATTAGACTTGATCTTAAATGCTCGATCGTGCGATCCTCTTCGAGGGCTTCGCTAACGGAAGTTGGCGAACCAGACTTCGCAAGCAGCAAGCCCCGGCATGATTGGCATGAATGCGCGATCGACGTTATCTTAGCATTGGCGGCGAACCGATTACTGCAATTTGCCATCTCAATGTAAATACCAGCCGATGGATCTCTTGCTTCTCTTCCTCTGTGCCCTCTGCGCCCTCTGCGGTGAAAAACTAAATCTAGTTCACAAATCAAATAGTTAGGTTTATTTCTTAATAGTGCTGCATAATTAAGAGAAATCACCGAATCTCTGCGATTGCTTCACTCCACTTCGTTTCATTCGCAATGACATCTATTTACTTGACTCATGAATCAAGCTTGATTATAGTGTACAAATAGCCCTACCAAAAGGAGGCATTATGGACTGCACCGAATACGCAGAAGCCAAGCGAAAAGCAGCCAAAAAAATTAGCGCCGATATTCGAGAACGTTGGAACAATCGCATCGTCACGCGGGAATTGCACCTGATGGGTGAAGCGGGGGCGGTGCAGTATTTGGCTGATTACGGGCGCGGCATCGGTACGGCAAAAGTTATTGGTTTTGCGCTGTGTGCGGAGTCGGAAGGATACCCGGAAATGGCGGTGGGATTTTGGCAAAGAGCGTTTGAGTTGGAAACTGGAGAAAAGCCGACTAACAACACTCAAAGCAAGTCTAGCACCAATGGTACTCCGGCGGCAAAATCAAAGGCTGCTGCCAAAATAGAGACTGCAAACAATCCGATTGTTCCCGAATTACCTGCGAATTTGCAGCCGGGAAGGATTGTGACGATGCAGCCGGTTGATGCGCCGGTGGAACGTTCTTATTACATCGAAAATCCCGATTATTGGGGACAGCCAAAGCGGGACGGCAACCGAGTTGTGGTTGTGGCGACGCCAGATAAAGTATACTATCAATCGCGATCGACTAACCTGCGACAACAAGCATCAATTGCGATCGATCGCGCCTTAACAGACACAGCCGCTCAAATTGGCACCTTTGTTTTAGACGGCGAACTGTATTACAAAAGCTGTACCGGTAGCGAACACCGCACGGGCGCGCAAGCTGCTACAGTTAATATTGAAATGGGTTTCCCGACGACCCAACCAACCGCCGTTTATGCGATTTTCAAATGTTTGTTTTCCCACGGCAAAGACTTGACTGGGTTGGCAGAATCGGAACGAATTGCCGCCGGGGTTGCAGTTGGTGAATTGCTGGTAAGTTTATCTTCAGAATTTGAAATTGTACCGACTTATCGCACCGCCGCTGAAAAACTTTTATTAGCAAATCAGCAGGAATCTGAAAACAGAGAAGGCGAAGTTTGGATTTTGCACAACTGCTGTTATGTCGGCGGGAAAGATGTGAAGAAGTTTCCGATGGTGCGGACTAAATACTGTCAGGAATACGAGTTGTTGATTGTCGGGTTGACACCGACTAAAGTTGCGGGGCGGCCCTTTAGTGCGATCGAAGTCGCGCAAGAAGTTGGGGGCAAATTACTGCGGGTAGGAACAGTGGGAACGGGCTTTAGCAGCGGGGAAATGCAGGAAATTGCCCGACTCTACGAGGCTAACCCTCGCGGAGTTAAAATTAAAGTGCGATCGCAGGGATTGACGGAAAGTGGCAAATTGTGGCACGCGCGATTCTTGGAAATTTGTTAAAATAGGACGGCGGTTGAAACCGCGTCTACATAAACGATGTCTGCCTCCGCAGACTGAAGAAAATAAGACGAATCAATGTTTTTCAGCAAAAACAATTTCTACATCCTTATCAATCTGAAATCCAAATTGAATGTTTTCGACTCAATGCTGAGGAAAATTGGGTTTCTCAAACTTACGGGCAAGGAGATGAGTTATATCGTTTCCGGTTGCATCGGAATGATTTAACCTTACTAGAACACAGAGAACACAGAGAGGTCAGAGAGAAATGAATAATTTCGATGCTAACGGAATTGATATCAGAGTTGATAAGTATAGATTTTCGCTGCCAGATCGCCCAAATTTATCAAAAAGTCCCCGGCATGATATTATGATGTATGAAACAACTTTTTCAGCCCCGCAACCCTCTGGTTCGTACCTTCGCCCAAAGCTTAAAGCGCTACTGTCCCGACGCGCAAAATTTGCTAAATTCCGGTGCAATCGAAACGGAAATCGACTTGTTTAAAAAACGTTACCAACAATCGCTTCCCGAAACTTTTTATGATTTTTATCGCTGGTATAACGGTTCGGCTTATGAGAGTTCAGAAAATAAGTGGCTGTTGCCTTTTGAACATGGCAGGAGTATTTTATCTTTGGCATCTATTGTGAAGGAGAAAAAATCTTGGGACACCCAGAGTCAAGTTAATTTTCAAGAATGGCAGCCCGGAGAATATTGGAACAAAGCATGGATTCCGTTTATGAAAGTAGATGATTTGTGGCTGCGGGTTGTGGATACAAAAGGCTGTTTTGACGGCACTCCTGGACAAATTATCAGTTTTGAGTGCAAAAACGAACCTTTGAGAAGCATTGAATGCGATTCTTTTGATAAGTGGCTGGAAACTGTTATTGCAAAAATTGAGTTAGAATGTTTGTTTAAAGAGTTTCACGAAATCGGGTTGGAGGAAGAAAAGGCAATTTTTGCGATCGATAAACGCATCAATCCCAATCGACACAGCGTCGAATTAGCACCTATAAAAACATAAAATACTTTGCAAGCTGAGGACTGAAGTCCGAACGATAGAACCTCAATTACAACTCACAAAGAAAACAATGATTAAAATTCTTCACCTTTCAGATATCCACATGGGAAGTGGCTTTTCTCACGGCCGCGTTAATCCAGAAACTGGCTTAAATACGCGGCTGGAAGACTTCGCAGCTACCTTGAGTAAATGTATGGACAGGGCAATTTCTGAACCCGTAGATTTAGTTATATTCGGGGGCGATGCTTTCCCGGATTCAACGCCGCCACCGTTTGTAAAAGAAGCTTTTGCGCGGCAATTCAGCCGCTTAGTTGACGCGCAAATTCCCACGGTTTTGCTAGTAGGAAATCACGACCAACATTCCCAGGGACAGGGCGGCGCGAGTTTGGGGATTTACCGGACTTTGGGAATACCTAAGTTTATTGTAGGCGATCGCCTGGAAACTCACCTCATACAGACCCGTAATGGCCCCGTACAGGTGGTTACACTGCCTTGGTTGACGCGATCGACCTTAATGACGCGATCGGAGACTGAAAGCCTTTCTATGGGCGATGTTAACCAATTATTAACCGAAAAACTGACGATCGCCCTAGAAGGAGAAATTCGCCGTCTCAACCCCGAAATCCCCACCGTACTATTAGCGCACTTAATGGCAGATAAAGCAAGCTTGGGCGCGGAACGTTTTTTAGCAGTTGGTAAAGGTTTTAACATACCCGTTTCCATGCTAACACGCCCTTGTTTTGACTACGTAGCCCTCGGTCACGTTCACAAACACCAAAATCTGAATTTATCCAACAATCCGCCCGTAATTTATCCGGGAAGCATCGAACGAGTTGATTTTAGCGAAGAGAAAGAAGACAAAGGTTTTGTGTTAATTAATTTAGAACGAGGGAAAGCTGAGTGGGAATTTTGCGCCTTACCCGTGCGAGTGTTTCTGACGATTAAGGTAAAGGTGTCTGAATCGGAAAACCCGCAAGCTGACTTGGTTAAAGCCATTGGGAAGAAGCAAATCCAAGATGCTGTGGTGAGATTAGTTTACCAATTGCGATCGGAACAATTAGACTTAATAGATAACGCAGAATTGCACGCACTTCTAGGCGAAGCCCACAGCTACACAATCCAGCCGGAATTAGTCAGTCAGCTAGCGAGGCCGAGGTTGCCAGAATTGAATGCTAATAATAGTATAGAACCTTTAGAAGCTTTGAAAACTTATTTAGCAAGTCGGGAAGATTTGAAAGATTTTTCTGAGAGTATGTTAGAAGCCGCGCAGGGTTTGTTGGGCGGGAAAGAGGAAGTTTTGGAGGAACTTTTGGTCGAATTTTAGGTAATATCCGGTAATATTCGGTAGGTAAATTATCCTTATTACACAATCTCAGAAACCGGGTTTCTTCCTATATTTTTCGTACTCAACCCAAATGATTCGCAGAAACCCGGTTTCTCCCTACCACTCATTTATTTAACTTCAACCATCCCAAAAACCTCGCCCGCCACCAACCGAGTTCCATTGGCAAAATCCACCCCAGACTGCACCTTTTTCCCCGCCAACTGTACCTCTCGCAATAATAGCAAACCATCACCGGTTTGGACGATCGCCCCAAAGCCCTTCACAACCCTGACAACCTCCCCATTTACGCCCGATAACTGGGCTAAAAGCGGCCAATCGCGTTCCAAAACCCTCAACTCCGGCGGCATTTGCAGCCAATATTCCGGCCCGAGTGGCACAGTAGCAATCACCTTCAAAGAATTACCGCGAAAAGTCGTAGTACAATCCGGGTAAAAGCCCCTAACTTGATTGTGAAGCGCGATCGCACTTTGCGACCAATCCAGCACATAATCTGCACTCTTAATCATCGGTGCGTAAGTCGCCTCAGCATCATTTTGAACAACAGCTTCAATTTGGTCGTCCCTCAATTTCACCAAAGTTTCCACCAACAAATCCGCCCCAACTTCCGCCAACCTATCCGCCAAAGAATCAGCATTATCCAACAGTGAAATACCAGCAAAAGCCTTCAACAGCATCGCCCCAGTATCCATCCCAGCATCCATCAGCATAGTAGTAATTCCTGTTGTCTTTTCCCCGTCAAAAAGACAGCGCTGAATCGGCGCGGCACCGCGATACTTCGGCAAAATTGAACCGTGAACGTTAACGCAAGCCAAACTAGGGATATCCAGTATTTCTTGAGAAAGAATCTGCCCGTAAGCCACCACCACAAAAACATCCGCCTCCGCTTCCCGCAACATAGCAATAGTTTCCGTATCCTTCTTAATGCGGCGCGGCCCGAAAACCGGGAGACTGTGATTTAAAGCCACATCTTTAATAGGTGAAGGCATCAATTTATTGCCCCTTCCCCGGCGTTTATCCGGCTGAGTCACCACAGCCACCACCTCAAATTCGGGATGACTCAGTAAACTGGACAAAGTAGGAACAGCAAAGTCGGGAGTACCAAAAAAAACAATTTTCATAGATTTTTAGTTAAGTACATAGGTTTTTTGAATGATTAGTAATTCATTCATGGTATCATTTTAAGCTGCCGCGGTTGTGACAGCAAGATTTTTATCTGTATACTAAATCTAAAATCTACTGACAGATTCTTTTTTATACGTACCGATTGGCTGATTGGTAATAATTGAGTAGAGAACATCCGGGTCTAAATCGGCTCCATTTTCCCAATAAATAGTTCCCATATCTGGATTAACTTTGACTTTAACAAAGTAACTAAGGTCTTCTAAAGGGGAAAAAATTCCCGTAAATTCAATCAGTTGACTGATATCAACAACTCCCTCTATATCGTCTTCAAACTTGAGATGTAGTTGATATAATTCAAACGGCTTAACCGAGATAATATCTTTAAGCATTTTCTACTCCAACGGTGTGATAGGCTCTAAAGGAGATTGAACTCTAGCTAGTTGCCAGTTTTGCATTAGTTCTGTCTGATGAATAGCCGCCCATTCTATAACTAGACCTAAGATGCGGGGGGAAAGTTTACCTTCTAAAATCGAAAGAGTTTCGATATCAATGATAGCTTTTTGTTGATTGTAGCGGACGTGAAAATTTGGAGGCGGGTGGTCTTTGTAGTACATGGTGATGATGATACCTAAAAAACGGCTAATTTCTGGCATTATCTCGCCTTCTCCATTATCGGTTGGAAAATGATTCCTGAATTGTTCATTATATACCGAATGAAATCTATTGACGGTTGTTTAGCGAATCTGTTGGCTGTAACGAAGTATTTTCCTAGAAAAACCCGGTTTCTACCCACTCATCGCCACTTCCCCGAAATAAAAATTGAGCGCTAACGCACTACCGGAAAATGAAATAGAGCAAAAAAGCAAAGAAGATTACACACAGGCAAGACCCCCCTCCGCTATCTTCTTCCTCCCGGTGCAAAGGTTCCGCTGCGGCTGCTTGACGTTGAGGTGCTATTGCTACTGCTTCCCGGCGCAAACGTTCGGCTTCCGCTTCCCGCTGTTGACGTTCCCTTTCTTCTGCTTCCCGGCGCAAATGCTCGACTTCGGCTACCGGCTGGAGAGCCAAAGCCTCCACTATACGAAAACCCCTGTGCAAGTTCGAGTAGCCCACAGAGAGGTACTTGCGGTTGGCAGCACGGCAAAAGACCGCATAGTCGAACCACGAACCCCCACGGTGCACCCGGTTATTATCTCCGCCAGTTCCCCAGGAACTACCATCGGATGGTGCGCCGTTATAATTGCCATGCCAAGGATCAGCACACCATTCCCAAACATTCCCGTGCATATCGTATAAACCAAAGGCATTGGGCGGAAAACTCCCCACTGGCGTTGTTTCTTGGCGATAAAGTCCTTTGGGCGCCCAACCGTAGGGAACATTGCCATCATAATTAACTAAATCTGGGGTAATTGTTGGACCAAAGTGAAAAGGTGTTGTTGTATTTGCGCGACAAGCATATTCCCATTGGGCCTCACTCGGCAAACGATAGATTTTCCCTGTTTTCTCCCATAGCTTCTGGCAAAAAATTACAGCATCATTCCACGATACATTTTCTACAGGCCGCTTTGCACCCTTAAAATTAGAAGGGTTGTTTCCCATCACCGCTTGCCATTGTTCTTGGGTAATGGGATATTTTCCGATATAAAATGGTTGGGCAAAAGTGACCTGATGTTGCGGGTGTTCATTATCATTACCTTCTCCAGACGGTGAACCCATCATAAAACTACCCGCTGGGATCTGCACCATTTCCAGCTTAATTCCATTGCCTAAATCTTCGTTTTTTTGATAACCTTTCCCCGACTGCTTGTTATTTTGTTTCCCATTCTTGTCCACCGTAATGATTTCAAAAGTAAATTCTTTACCTTTACTCGCTTTTTCCTCCCGGCGCAAACGTTCGGCTTCGGCTTCGCGCTGTTGACGTTCGCTTTCTTCTGCTTCCCGGCGTTGAATCTTTACTTCCGCTTCCCATTTTCTATCCTTTAATACACTTAAAGCAACATCGCGAGTGTGCGAAACACCTGGTAAACTCGGATCAATTTGCAAAGCGCGATTAAAATCTTCAATGGCCTTTTCTAACTGTCCTAATTTATGATAAACTAGCCCGCGATGATGGTAAGTATGAGCATCATTAGGATTTAATCGCAGTACCAGGTCAAAATCTGCGATAGCGCCCTCATAATCGCCAACTTGATAATAAGCCAAACCGCGCTGAATATTCGCGTCTAAGCGAGAACTATCTAACTGTAAAACTTGATAAAAATCTGTAATTGCCGAGGAATATTCCCCATTGTTTGCCCGTTGTAAACCCCGTTGCCAACAAGACTCAATGACGCTTAGTTGTAAATTCGCGCCCAAACCTTGCAAACATTGATTTAGCTTGGTTAAATAGGGCAAATCATCAATGGTTAAAGCCGCAGCCAAAGCATTTAATAACTGACTTTGTTCTGGAATCGGCAAACCATGCAGTTTTAACCAATCTTGGACAGACAAATATAACTGTGCTGCGGCCCACTGCTTATCAGCAAAACTCAACAGAGATACAGCTAAATCCAAACGCAAATCAGGAATTAATGCCGACTGTTCTTCAGCCAAGTTGTCATATAATGCCTGATAATAACCCACTGCAATTTCTATGACAGTCTCCTGTTCCTCTGCGGGCATTTTTGCCAACATTTCCGGGATTAACTGCGGCAGTAAAGGTGTTTTCCGCTCATCTGGAGGCAGAAACATCAGACAATATTCATCAACAATTAACCCGGCGATTAAAGCATGGAATATCCCGATAAATTCGGCCAAATCATTGTAATCATTTTTGTGCAAATGATAAGGGCGATGAATTTCGCTTAAATCTTCTCCTTCCTCTAGAGCACGGCGTTCAATTTCCGAAATTCGTAAATTTTGCTGATAGCCTTGAACTGTTTCCTCACCATAACGGCTATCAAAATCAGCCACAGGCTTACCAGAGTCAATATACGCTTGTCGTTTCCCTTGCCAATTCACAGCCCGTTGTTTGGCACAATCATACAATACCTCAACCCAAGGTAACTTATTAATTGGGGTTTGGTAGCGATATTTTTTAAAGTTAATATGCCAAAAGCCAAAGCGCAAATAAAAGTCATCGGGCGTGGCGGATGAGTCTAAAATGAGTGTGGGAATTACCCGCAAACCTGCAAATAAGTTTTCCGCCGCCGCTTCTTCCCGAAAAACATTACTCCGCCAATAACCGCCCATAAATTGTACTGGCCGGCCGTCGGTGATATACTTGTCTAGGAAGTTTCGCAGATAATTGCTTAAAAATTCCTCAGATACCGGAAAGTTTTGATTTGGTCTAGCCGCATCGTGAGTCAAGACTGGCGGTGATAAGAAAACTCGTAAAATGGGTGTATCTTCGGGGTTGATGTTGGCAATAAGGTTTTCGGCGGTGACGAAAATTGGGGAATTTTCTAAGTTTTTTTGTTTGACAATGATGGCCATTGCTGTTTCGCGATTTGCCTGAGCAATCTCTCGTGCTAATAGAGCATCTAACTGTTTTAATTCTAGTTGGAGTTGACGCTGTTCGGCGATGCAGAATTTTTGCAATTCGGCGCGCAATACTTCTAGTTGGGCGCTGTGTTCGCGGTTGAGTTGGCCTTCATTGGCTTGAAAAGCCCAATTTAAATCCGCTAATTTATATTGTAACTCGCGGTTTAGCATACCTTCATTGCGTTGACAAGCACTATTCATTTCTGCGAGGTATTGCTGTAAATCTCGGTTTAATTCGCCTTCTTCCCTTGTGACATCAAGGGTGGCTTGATGTTGCAAGGCTTGGAGAATAGAAATATTTTCTTGTAGTTTTATTTGTTGGTTAGCGTTTTCTGAATTAATCTTGGCAATAGAGAGCGCAGTGTCTGCATTAATATTAGCAATAGAGAGGGCGGTTTCAGCTTGGATATCTGCTTGATATTTCGTCGAAAAAAATTTCGTATTAGCATCATCTCTAATCTGAACCAAAACACTTTTTTTCCCTGGTAATACTTTCGTCATAAAAAATTGCTCCTATTTTGTATGGTTAAGGTTTGATCAACCAGATATTGATGGAATCTAAGCGTTATTTGGGGCTGTTGCTGGGGTGGGGGCGGGTTTATTCAGATGATTGGTGGGCGGCAAAATTGAGCGGTGAACCCGTCCCTACGGATTTTATTGAAGATTATACCCATAATTTTACCATTTAGAGGCGGGTTCATCCACATATTTGCTACCCATCGACAAACGATCAAAACCCCCTCCCCCCTCTTTGGGATTTTTAATGGCGACGCACCCTAGGACTGCTTTATTAAACTGAGAGAGGGGTGTTCCGAAGGACGATCGCCTACAATCTATAGGTGGTAAAGTTGTCAAAAGTGTGATCATATCTCCTCGAACATGGAAAAGCCGTCTAATCTCCTGCTTAAACTCAGCCGCAGCTTATTTGGAGACACCGCCGCACAATAAAAGTTTATTCATTCTGTCACAAATCCCCAAGCTTTTAATCCTGCTATCTTGTGGATGCAACCCAAACCCACAGAAAACCCATTTACTGTCGAAATTCCAGTTTTTAGGCAACCGCAATTTGTAGATAGACTAGCCTGAGAATCCCAGCCGGGAAAACATTCCTTACCTCAAGGACGACATTACTACTGTCTCGACTTTTCCTCAATCTTCGCCGCCTCCACCTTATTAACAATACCCCAACCAATCAAACTAATATTAGATATGTGAGCCGCCCCCGGAGGCAAAAGTGTATTTGCCTGGAAAACATTAAACCCAGAATTGCTCTTGTGCAACGAAGCCATAGGCAAACGCATGGGAATGCTTATCTCTAATTTAAAACGCTGTTAAATTCAACCATCCGCCACCGCGAACCTCGATTAAAAAATATTTGCCGAAAAGATACCAAAAACTGCTAATTTAGTAATAGTAGACGCTCCTTGTACAGGTCAATCACTCTTAGCAAAAGGAGACAAAGCACCCGGATGCTTTCATCATGTCACCATCAACAGCAATGCCAACCGCCAAAAAAGAATCTTAGCCAATTATGCTAAAATTGTAGCGCCGCAAGGTTATCTTACATACATGACCTGCACTTATTTAACCGCAGAAAACGAACAAGTCAACGAATGGCTGTTAAGCAGGTTCCCCGAATTTCAGCCTGTCACAGTTCCTCATTTAGCAAAATATCGATCGCACCTGACAGAAATTCCTTGCTATCGGATGTGGCCGCAGGATAAACTAGGAGCCGGAGATTTCACAGTTTTGTTTCAAAATACCTCAGAAGGAGAGACAAATCAGCTACCCGCCGATTTTCTAGATTTAGCCAGTTTTACCAGAAAAAATTGGTTTAAAGCCTCTCCCTTAAAGGCGAGAAATTAAAAGAAGACGATTCATTACTTCAATCCTCTTCCTTCTAGGTAGAGGTAGCTGTCAATTGTCAACTGTCAACTGTCAACTGTCAACTGTCAATTGAACAACCTCTAACTATCCGCGTGCATCCGTGTTCATCTGCGGTTAAAAAAATCTTCTTCCCTAAATAAAACTAAAAAATGATTTTATCTAAATTATCCAAAACAATAAATATGAAACTAAAACTAGCTGTCGGCATTTTACTTATCTTAAATTTGCTAATATTAAACGGCTGTCAAAACAGCACAACCCCAGCATCCAAAAACGGCGAACCCATCGAACTCACACTGTGGCACGGCATAAATCCCCCGCCAAATCGCGACGTATTTAAAACTCTCACAGATCAATTCAATAAAACACATCCCAACATCCAGATAAAACCAATTTACATCGGTCAGCCCGACCAACAACTGCCAAAAATACTAACAGCAATAGTTGGAAATGCACCGCCAGATTTGCTTTGGAATGCTGCTACAATTTCAGGAAAACTAGCAGAACTCAACGCAATTGAACCCTTAGAAAACTGGCTCGATAAATCACCCCGGAAAGCGGAAATCTACCCGGCACTCTTCGAGTCAATGGAACTCGGCGGACACACTTGGTCAGTTCCCCTAGCGACAAACAACGTCGCCATCTTTTACCGTCCCAGCTTATTTGCAGCGGCAGGAATCAAAGAAGTGCCGCAGAATTGGGCGCAATTAAAGCAAGTAGCCCGATCGCTCACGCGAGACACCAACGGAGACGGCCGCACAGACCAACACGGCATAGTGCTCCCCCTAGGCAAAGGAGAATGGACAGTATTTACCTGGCTGCCATTCATGTTCAGCGCAGGCGGCGAACTCAAAGGCAAAACACCTCAAAGTCCTGTACCCCAAATAGATAATCCCGGTTCTCACGCCGCCTTAGAATTGTGGAGCGACTTGTTAAAAGAAGGTTCAGCAATATTGTCAGCACCCGAACGCGGTTACGAACTCGACAACTTCATCGCCGGGAAAGTCGCCATGCAAATCACCGGGCCGTGGACGCTAGCACAGTTGCAGCAAAGTGCGATCGACTACGCAGCAATGCCTTTACCGATTCTCAAACGCCCCGCAGCCGTCGTAGGGGGTGAAAACCTATTTTTAATGAAAACCTCGCCAGAACGAGAGCGAGCAGCCCTAGTATTCTTAGAATACGTTATAGGTGAAGAATTCCAAACAGCATGGGCATTGGGAACAGGTTACTTGCCCATTAACTTAAAATCGAGACAGAGCCAAGCTTATCAAAGCTTTGTGGAAAAAAACCCTGTTTTGCAAGTATTTTTAGAGCAAATGAACTCAGCCAGAGCGCGACCGATTATATCAGGTTACTCTCGCCTATCAGAAAACCTCGGTCGCGCCATAGAGGCAACCCTTCTCGGCCGCAACCCCCAAGACGCCCTTAAAGAATCTCAAGAGCGTTTGACACTAACCTTAGATATTGCAATAGCCAAGGACAAATAGACAAGAAAAAATATTTTTCTTAGCTGTAAATTATCCGCTTTCACTGTATTCGAGCGAAAGACTTAAAGCCTCGATTGATTGGTTAAAAATAAGCGTGAAAATCACTCCAGCCTGCACTTCTAATCAGAAACCGTGTTGCTGGCCCCAAACAGACCTAAAAGCAGAGATTTTACCAAAAATAATTGGTTTAAAACCTCTCCCTTGTAGGGAGAAATTAAAAGAAGACTATTCATTACTCCAATCCTCTTCCTTCCATGTAGAGGTCGCTATCAACTGTCAACCCTTCGACTTCGCTCAGGGCAAGCTGTCAACTGTCAACGGTCAACTGAAGTCGCTATTATTGGTATTTTAGGTATTTTAGGTATTATTGAGCATGATGCAAGATGTTAGGGTGAATAGAGTTACGATCGCCCGACACAAAAAGACACCCGCTGTCGCTCGGTAATAAAATTTTAACAAAAACCAAAAAATTACAAACCAATTGCTTAGCCATTAGAGATATATTTACAAAAAAGCGATACTCCCGAAATTCATGGGCAGATTTGATCGAACAAAAAAACCGCTCCCTCAACGGCACCACAAAAAGTGAGATCAAAAGCTTCTCCCAGTACCTACCACCCATGACCTACCATCACCTAATAGAAACATTTTCTCTACCCTCTGCCTGTCCCGTGCCACCTACTGAGACCCCAACAACCGTCCACCTTTTCCCCAAACGACCATGCAGACAAAGTTCCTTAATGCAATCAAAGGACATTCCTGGCGGTACTTCCTCGCAGTAGGCGCGATCGCCCTAATCTACTATTTGGCATCGCAATTCGCAATTTCCACCCTCACCCTGAGTTCCGAAATCTACCCCATGTGGCCAGCAGCAGGAATTGCCCAAGTCGCCCTGCTGCTGTTCGGGCGGCAACTGTGGCCGGGAATTGCGATCGGAGGCTTCCTGTTCAGCATGAGCGTACCGTCGGCCAACATCGGCACGGCATTGATCTCGGCTGGCGCCAGAACCCTGCAAGCCTGGACGGGAACTTATCTACTCCAGGGCATTAACTTTAACCCCGGGCTCGATCGGCTCAAAGACGTTTTAGGAATAGTCGGACTAGCAGCCTTGGGCTCTACCCTGATCAACTCCACCATCGGCAGCATCCTCGTATGCCTGACCGGTTTATCTAGCTGGAGCAATTTTGGCACGATTTGGGGGACTTGGTGGGTAGGAGACGCTATGGGAATTGTGCTCGTCGCCCCGCTGCTGCTGACGTGGCAACAATTGCCCAAAGTCCCCATCCATCGCAAACAGATAGCTGAACGAGCGATTTGGCTGCTGCTGCTACTAGCAGTCGGGTGGCTCGTCTTTTGCTCCCGCACCCGCGCCGCCTACGCCCGCTATCCCCTCGAATACTTACCATTTCCCCTAGTAGTTTGGGCTGCCTTTCGATTCGGTCAGCGCTACACCGCCCTCTCCAACCTCATCCTCTGCGGCTTCGCCATCTGGGGCATCGCCCGAGGCAGCGGCCCCTTTCTCAAACACGCCAGCAGCATCCCCCAAGCACTGTTATCCCTGCAAGCCTTCATCGCCGTCATCGCCGTCACCGGCTTAGTCTTAGCTGCCACCGTCGCCGAACGCCACCAAGCAGAAGCCTCCCTGCGCGCCAGCGAAGCCAGCCTCGCTAACGCCCAGCGCATCGCCCAGCTAGGCAACTGGGACTTAGACCGCAACGCCCAGCAATTGCGGTGGTCAGAGGAAATTTACCGCATCCTGGGACAGCAACCGGGAAGTTTTGAACCCAGCCTGGAAGCCTTCTTGGAATACGTGCACCCTGAAGACAGAGAATTAGTCAAAACATCGATCGAAGCCGCTTTATTTCAGCAACAGCCTTACAGCATCGACTACAGGCTCATACTCCCCGACGGCAGCAACCGCACAGTCTACGAACAAGCCGCCATCACCTCCCTCTACATCACCAGCACCGTCCAAGACATCACAGACAGAAAGCAAGCCGAAGCCGCCCTGCGTTCTTCAGAAGAAAGATTTTCCAAGGCCTTTCACGCCTCCCCAGTCGGGATCAGCATCTGCACCCTCACAGACGGATGCTTCCTCGATGCCAACGAAAGCTTTTTGCGCTCATTAGGCTGGCTGCAGCACGAATTTATCGGCCGCACTGCCAGCGACTTAGGAATATTTGTCAATTCAGAAGACGGGAGGCGGCTCGCCCAGATTTTGCAAGCACAAAATTCAATCAGCAACCAAGAAATCAAAATTCGCACCAAAGCCGGCGAAGTGCGCGACTGGCTGCTGTCAGTGGAACTCATCGACCTTGGCAGCACTCAGTGCGTTTTAATCATGACCACCGACATCACCGAACGCTTGCGTTCCGAAGAATTCCGCCGCGCCGCATTAGCCGCCGAAGCTGCCAATAGATCCAAAAGCATTTTTCTCGCCAACATGAGTCACGAACTCAGAACCCCCCTCAATGCCATCATCGGCTACAGCGAGATCCTGCAAGAAGACGCCCGAGACCTTGGTGCCGAAGAGTTCATCGACGACCTCCAGAGAATTAACACGGCCGGCAAGCACCTACTAGACCTGATTAAAGATATTCTCGACTTGACCAAAATTGAAGCAGGCCACACCGACTTGCACGTCGAAACCTTCACCATTTCAACTCTGGTTGAGGAAGTAGTTGCCACGATCGCGCCGATGGCAGACAAAAATAGCAATATCCTAGAAATACAATGCCCCGAGAATATTGGCTCGATGCAGACCGACTTGACTAAACTCCGGCAGTCTCTGCTCAACCTCCTCAGCAATGCCGCGAAATTTACTTGCTCCGGCGCGATTACCTTCGCCGTTACCCGATCCGTCGAAACCCCCGCCGACGCTGCAAAGAAAGGCAAAAAAATTGGAGCATACAGAGAAGGTGGCCAAGCTGAAAATAGCTTGTCTCTCTTATCTTCCGCTCAAGATTGGATCATTTTTACGGTCAAAGATACCGGCATTGGCATGAGTCCAGAACAGTTAGCCAAAATCTTTGAGCCTTTCACCCAAGCCGATTCCTCAACTACTAAAAAGTACGGCGGCACTGGTTTGGGGCTGACGATTACTAAGAAATTTTGCGAAATGATGGGCGGAGACATTACCGCATTCAGCGAGGTGGACAAAGGTTCTACCTTTACCATTCGGCTGCCAGCTATTTTCACAGACCTTTCGATCTCAACCGAAAAGTCTGACAACTAATATTTTTTTGACAGTTATTTTCGATGCCTGCAACTTTTATTTATAGCAACCGCCACATCGGTGAGGACATAAATAACTTCATGAATAGAGCCGATACCCGTACTGCATCAATGGTTTGATTCCCGTTATGCAACTGTCAACTGTCAACTGTCAACTGTCCACTGCTATACCTCCGCAATTGGCCGATCATTTTGCTGGCAGTTAGAGAGATTTGACACATAATTTATCACATTATTAACTCAGCTTTTTTCCTAGGTTTTTTTAATATAGAGTAATCTTAAATGAGTCGTAAAAATTTTACCCCACCTCAACCATCCCCTTGGTAAGGGGAGGGAGTAATAAGTTCACAAATGATGCGAAGATTGCTATAGAGCAATACGGTTTACTTAAGGCTTTTTGACGAATTTCTTAAGTCAACCATATTGCGGTAGGGGCAGGTTCAGCTCAGAATTTATGAAATAATCGACTGTATCAAGGCAAAACCCGCCCTCTTAAGTAAACCGTATTGTGCTATAGAGGTAGAAGATTAGGGCGGGTTAGAGCACCCTAATTAATTTATGAGTAAAGACGAAAAGTGCTGAAATCATTTCCGCTGGCATGGGAATAATAAATTTTCCTGTCCAGTACCCGCGTCCGCGATCGTTTTTTGGCGGCCACCTAGTTTTTGAGGCTAAGTTCACTTGATTAATATTCCGAACAGTTTTTCTATAGCCCAATGGCGGATTCTCGCTTGACTTTGATCGACTGTGGATAATTAAATCAATGTCAGATCCACCCCGGGATTGAATTTAATTCGATTTTTTTATGCTCCTTGCCCTGTAAAGCTTGTAGTATCGTTACCCAAACTTTCCTGAGTATTGACTTGATAAGATGATATTATTATTTTTGAGCGTGCTGCCGACATTCAGAGGATTGGTTGGTTGACAACCCTTAAAAGTTCTGAGAATTAATATAATTAGTGCAGTTTGAAAGATTTTGGAGAGGAGAGATGATCCCTCGGCTTCTCAATAAAACCTGTGATAGACTTTGATCGCGTACTTGTCCCCTACTGTATACCTACGTATATATACTATTAATTAAAAAGATATACTGTAGAAAGTTGCCTACAAAGCGCCAGAAAATATGCACCCCCACCTCCAGCGCCAACTCGAACAGCTCGGTTTAGTCGGCGAGTCACCCCTTCCCACTGCTGAGCAGTGGCAGCTTTTATTAGAGCAGGTAAGTTGTAGCTATGACCGAGTTCAGAGTCAGCAAGAACTTCAGCAGGAAGATTGTTTTAACTTGGAGACGGTGGCATTAAAGGATTTAACTGACTCGCCCCAGTCCACTCAAGACTCTCCAACAGCTTCAGAATTCGATCGACTGCGGGCGAGTGTCAACAGTTTGGGGGCGGGATTGTGTATCCTTGACGCGAAGGGCTGTGTAATCTCGGTGAATCCAGAGGCAGAACGCTTGCTGGGATGGCGAGAGTCGGAACTTGCAGGCGTTTCCCTGCTAGAGCGCATCGGGAAGCAAAACAAAGGCAACAAATCCCAAGTTTTGACGGCTCCGAAACAGTCGCCAAGCAAGACTGAAGATGCGACGATCGCACCTACACTAGATTTACCAGAGGCGATCGCCTCCGGTCAACCTTGCAGCAATTGGGACGACGAGTTTTTGTGTCGCGACGGCAAGATTTTACCAGTTTCCTATTTTTTCCATCCCGCAGTTGAGGGCAGCGAAATATCAGTCTTGGTGTTTTTTGACATTTTTGACATTAGAGAACACAAGCAATCGCTCTCGATGCTGCAAGCAGTTCTAGAATCTACAGATGCAGGAATTCTGGCGGTTGACAGAAACGGCAATATATGTAATTATAATCAGAAATTTGTAGAGATGTGGGGGTTGTCAGCCAGCCAAGGAAAGTTGAGCCGATCAACCTTCGGCACAGTCAAAAAACCGCTCGAAACAGGATTCCCCTTCGACAGGGAACAATTAAAAGACCCGCAAGGATTTCTCCAAAACGTGCTCAAAGTGTCGGCAGATTCAGATACTCAAATCAGCGAATTATTAGAATTTAAAGACGGAAAAATTCTGGAATTAAATTCGTTGCCCTCAAAAGTCGGAGCGAAAACAGTCGGTAGAGTCTGGAGCTTTCGAGACGTTACCGAACTCAAAAAAACAGAAGAATCTTTGCAATATCGAATAGAATTCGCTCAGTTGATTGCCCGTTTGTCAACCCATTTCATCATCCAGCCCTTATCAGAAATAGACAAAGGCATCGATCGCACTCTAGAAGCGATCGCCACCTCGATCAGGTTTGACCGCAGTTACATCTACCTGTTATCATTCGACAAAACCCGCGCAGACAAAACCTACGAGTGGTGCGCGGGAAGCATTTCGGCAATTAAAGACAGCACCAATAAAAAAATAGACATCGCACAAATCCCTTGGATCGCAGAAAAACTCGATCGCGCCGAATGCCTCTATATTCCAGAAGTCGGCGAACTCCCGCCCCCAGCCAAAGCCGAAATTGGGTATTTTATCGGTCAAAATCCAGCCCACTTGCAGACCGACTCCCCATCCCAAACAGTCAATCAAACAGCAACCGCCTCAATACATTCGATTGGCACTTCGCTAAATAATTTAGAATTTAAAAAACAGCTAAAAAATATTCAATCGCTGATAATTATTCCCCTAATTTCTAGTAAAAACCTAGTAGGATTTATCGGATTAGATGGCAAACAGCAAACAGCAGGTCGAGCAACCGAAATATCCACACAGCTAAAAATGGTAGGAGAAATGCTCGCCAATGTCCTAGAGCGCAAGCGAGCAGAAGCAGCCTTGAGACAATCCGAAACAAAATACCGCAGCATCTTTGAAAACGCAGTCGAAGGCATATTCCAGACAACGCCGACCGGACACTACCTCAGCGGCAATAGCGCACTAGCCAGAATTTACGGCTACGAATCCTGTACCCAAATGCTTGCCGAACTCACCGAGATCAACCGTCAATTTTACGTTAACCCCAATCGGCGCGCCGAGTTTATGGCCCAATTGCGCGCGCGCCACCAAGTGTCAAAATTTGAATCCCAAATATACCGCCGAGACGGTAGCAAAATCTGGATTGCCGAAAACGCCCGCAGCATCTGCGACGAAAACGGCAGCGTTTTGTACTACGAAGGCACAGTCCAAGACATCACCGATCGCAAACAGACAGAATCCGCCATGCAGTTGGCCCTAGAAGCAGCAGAATCCGCCAACCGGGCAAAAAGCACATTTCTCGCCAACATGAGCCACGAACTTCGCACACCCCTCAACGCCATCATCGGCTACAGCGAAATGCTTCAAGAAGAAGCAGAAGAATTGGGCAGTTGCGAATCCGTCCCCGACCTCGAAAAAATATGCAGCGCCGGCAAACACCTGCTGTCCCTAATTGACGACATCCTAGATATTTCTAAAATTGAAGCAGGCCGAATGGATCTCTACTTAGAAAGCTTCGACATCCATAACTTAATTGAAAGTGCTGTTGCCACGGCCAGGCCGCTGGTCGAGAAAAACGGTAATACCCTAGAAGTGTACTGTCCAGACAACCTCGACACCATGCACGCGGACATGACCAAAGTGCGGCAAGTGCTGCTTAACTTGCTCAGCAACGCTGCCAAGTTCACACAAAACGGGAGAATTGCGATCGGAGTGGAAAGAATTAAAAATGAACAATTAAAAATGAAAAATCAAGAGGAATCTTCCCAAATTTTAATTTCTAACTCCGAATTTTTAAGTTTCCGCGTCGCCGACACCGGCATCGGCATGACACAAGAGCAATTGCAGCGAGTTTTCCAACCTTTCACCCAAGCTGATGCCTCGACTACCCGCGAGTACGGTGGCACCGGTTTGGGACTAGCAATCAGCCAGCGCTTCTGTCAGATGATGGGTGGCAGCATTGAGGTCAGCAGCAGCTTGGGCGCAGGCACCACTTTCACCGTGCTCTTGCCCCGCGCCATCAAACAGCCGGAAATCCCCAACAAAGTCCACGACAGCACGAGCCCTCCGGATGCCCCCGCTGTCGGCACGGTGCTGGTAGTGGACGACGACCCGATCTCGCGGGATTTAATTCAGCGCACCCTCAGTCGCCAAGGACTGCACATAGAAGTCGCCGACAGTGGCGAGCAAGCTCTCCGGCTCGCTAAGCAATTACGGCCAGACGCCATTACCCTGGACGTGATCATGCCCGGAATGGACGGCTGGGCGGTACTCTCAGCGCTGAAGGCAGATCCTGACCTTGCCGAAATTCCCGTAATCCTGCTATCCTTTGTGGGCAACAAAAGCCTCGGCTTTGCATTGGGTGCCTCGGACTACCTCACCAAACCAGTGGACGGCAAACGGCTGGCTGCCTTGTTGAACAAGTACCGACGCGACCAAGACGGCTTTGCAAGTAACAATTTGACCTGTCAGATTCTAATTGTGGAAGACGACGTTGCCACGCGCGAAATACTGCGATGCGTACTAGAAACACAAGGCTGGGCAGTAACGGAAGCTGACAGCGGACGTGCTGCTCTCGATCGGCTAAAAGTTGCTCGCCCGCACCTGATATTACTGGATTTGATGTTGCCAGAAATGGATGGTTTTGAGTTGATCGGGGAAATTCGCAAATCCCATTCGGGAGATCCTATACCGATTGTTGTGATCACGGGGAAAAACTTGACACCGGCAGAAAGCCAGCAGCTAAACGGCTACGTCGAGCGGGTGCTACAAAAGGGAGTCTACAGTTGCGATACTTTGCTGCGCGATGTTCGCTCTATAGTAAATGAAAGGCTCGATCGCAGGTACGACTCGAAAGGCAAGGAGAAAACCAATGGCTAAAATCCTGTTGGTCGAAGATAACGAAATGAACAGGGATATGCTTTCCAGGCGTCTGGCCCGCAAGGGACACGAGGTCTTTATTGCTGTTGACGGTGCTGAGGGAGTGTCGATGGCACTCGCGAAAGTACCAGATTTGATTCTGATGGATATGAGTCTGCCGGTTCTCGACGGGTGGCAAGCAACGCAGCAAATTAAGGCGGCTCCTGAAACTAGCAGGATTCCGGTGATTGCCCTGACGGCTCACGCAATGGCGGGCGATCGTGAAAAGTGTCTTGCCGCCGGCTGCAATGACTACGACACCAAACCGGTGGAGTTTCCCCGACTTTTGGGTAAAATTGAAACGCTTCTGAAAGAGGCCCTGACATGAAAGGTGACGAGGGCAGCGTGCTGGTTGTTGACGACAATGAGGTAAACCGCGATTTGCTGGCCCGCCGACTTCAGCGTCAAGGCCATTTGGTGACTGTTGCTGAAGATGGTCTCCAAGCTCTGGAAATGTTGCGAAGCGATCCTTTTGATTTGGTTCTGCTAGACATTATGATGCCGCAAATGAACGGCTATCAGGTGCTGGAAAATCTCAAGGCTGACGAGAATTTGCGCCACATCCCGGTGATTATGATTTCGGCGGTGGACGATATCGACAGTATTGTGCGCTGTATTGAGTTGGGGGCGGAGGATTATCTTTCTAAACCTTTCAATCCTGTATTGCTCAAGGCTCGGATTAGTGCTTGTCTGGAAAAGAAGCGGCTGCGGGATAAGGAGCAAACTTATTTGCGGGAGTTGGCAGAGGAAAAGGAAAAGTCGGAACGTTTGCTGTTAAATATTTTACCAGGCCCGATCGCGCAGCGCCTCAAAGAAGGGGAAATTACGATCGCCGACAGTTTCGCTGAGGTAACAGTAATGTTTGCCGATTTGGTCGGTTTTACGAAGCTTTCGGCTCATTTGTCGCCGGCGGAGTTGGTAGAATTGCTCAACGAGATTTTTTCAGCTTTTGACGAGTTGGCCGAGCGCTACGGACTTGAGAAAATTAAGACGATCGGCGATGCTTATATGGTGGTTGGCGGTTTGCCTAAGCCGAGCGACAACCACGCCGAAAGCATTGCCGAAATGGCGCTCGACATTCAAACAGCAATCGGTAAGATGCACGCCAAGGGAGGTCAACCCCTCAGCATCCGCATCGGCATCCACACGGGCCCGGTGGAAGCTGGGGTAATCGGTACTAAAAAATTTACTTATGATTTGTGGGGAGACACAGTAAATACAGCTTCGCGGATGGAATCTCAAGGGGTACCGGGCGGCATTCAGGTGACAGTTGCTACCTACGAACGCCTGCAGGACAAGTACGTTTTCCAAGAGCGCGGCGTGATTCCAGTGAAGGGTAAAGGCGATATGATGACTTATTTGCTTGTGGGCCGAAAGGCTTAATTGGTCATTGGTCATTGGTCATTGGTCATTGGTCAACAGTCACTGGCATTGGTTGTTTGTGATGTCGTTCTTGGTTGAATTGGATTTTTTTAACCGCAGAGAGCGCAGAGGACACAGAGAGAGAGAATGGAGAGATGAATGCAGGAGGATGCTACCGGATTTGATATTATTTGTAGGTTGTTATTTGTCCCGTTTTAGTTGTTAGTTGTTAGTGACTACCAATAACTAATGCTAACAGTTAACAGTCAACAGCCAACAGTCAACAGTCAACAGTCAACAATTACATAATTCTCAAATGAACGTAAATTCTAACCTATTAATGTATGCCCAATGGGCAGGAATTCTGACAGCGGCTTTGCTGGTTTTAACAGTTATAGCATTTATTTTTAAATGGGGCTTTCGCTTCCGTTTGGTAGGAGTTACTAGCTTTATGGCCGTAATTGCTGCGAGTATATTTGGTCTTGGTTTGGGACTGTTTGCGCGCACGGAAATTCCCGGCGCGGTGCGCTATTCTTTAGTTTACGATACTGGCGGCGCTCAAACAGTTGTTACTGTGCCGCCTTCGATTACTGAATCGGAGTTAGAAGCAACGATGCAGCAAGTGGCTGCGGATTTGTACTCTCCAGGGCGTTCTGGACGCGGAAGAGACTACATGACTATCCGCGTTCGGACGATCGTACATCCAGAGCCGGGGCTGTCGCAGCCACTGTTTTTGGGCGAGGTGAGGCGATCGCTCGCGACGAGATATGATGAGAAAATGGCGATCGACATCTACCCCGAAAAAGTTGCTATTCTGAAAAAGTATCAAACCTGATAAATGCTGTATGGGCGGGTTTTACAAACAAGAATTGCCTCAAACAGACAATCTCGTAAACCCGCCCGCACCGTTAGATAATTCTGCGATTGAAATCGCTTTTTTTCAAACAGATGAATCCTGTATGGGCGGGTTTTACAAACAATAATTGCCTCCAACAGACAATCTCGTAAGCCGGCCCGCACCATTAGATAATTCGGCGATTGAAATCGCTTCTTTTCAAACGAATTTCCTCTCTAAGAGACTAAGATAGCCGACAAAAAATACTTTAAAATTATCAAAAAACTATCTAATTATGACTCAAGAATCTAAAAAAAAGCAGCCTGCTTCGGAAAGATGGAATCAAGAAGATTATTTAGCTTTGACCGAGGCACGGAAACGCGAATTGGTGAGGATTCAAGGTTTAATTGATGAGGATGGGCAAACACCAGAACAAAAAGCTGAATTATTTTTAGAACAAAGTTATTTATATATCTATGCTGAAGAATACGCAAAGGCGATCGCCTCCTACGACAAAGCCTTAGAAATCAAACCAGAAAACCACGAAGTCTGGTACAATCGAGGCTATGCACTGGGTAATTTAGGCAGGCTTGAAGAGGCGCTCGCCTCCTACGAGAAAGCCTTAAAAATCAAACCACATCATCACGAAGCCTGGTATAGTCGGGGCTATATACTGAATGATTTAGGCAGGCTTGAAGAGGCGCTCGCCTCCTACGAGAAAGCCTTAAAAATCAAACCAGATCATCACGAAGCCTGGTATAGTCGGGGCTATATACTGAATGATTTAGGCTGGCTTGAAGATGCGATTGCCTCTTACGATAAAGCTTTAGAAATCAAACCAAATAAACACCAACCCTGGGACAGCCGCGGTCTTGCATTGCATAATTTATGCCTGTTTGAAGATGCGATCGCCTCTTACGATAAAGCCTTAGAAATCAAACCAGATCTACACGAAGTCTGGTACAATCGGGGCCTTGCACTCGGTAATTTAGGCAGGCTTAAAGATGCGATCGCCTCCTTCGACAAAGCCTTAGAAATCAAACCAGATCATCACGAAGCCTGGTATAGTCGGGGCTATATACTGAATGATTTAGGCTGGCTTGAAGATGCGATTGCCTCTTACGATAAAGCTTTAGAAATCAAACCAGATAGAGATCGAGTCTGGTACAATATAAAACATCTCAAATTTATCATCAGGCTTGCTGCTATGCGTTACACAGTCAAATTGACCGAGCAATTCAGAATTTGCAGAAAGCGATCGATATGAATCCTGACAAATACCGAGAAATGGCAAAAACTGACTCGGATTTTGACAGCATTCGAGCTGATGTTCGGTTTCAAGCCTTGATTCAAGGATAGGGATTTGCCGTTGGGTGCGGGCGGGTTTATGAAATTATCGGTTTCAGGCAATTATTGTTGGTAAAACCCTCGCGTTGTATGGTGCGGATCTGTGAGATTTTCGAGTTTTGTAAGTAGATTGTTGATGGCGATACACCATAGGATAGCTAGCTGACGCGAGAGGATACTGGAGAACGAATTGTTAGAGAACAGGAAGGAAGGGCGATCGCTGCTATCATTACTTATGCAGATTTCAAGCGACTCGAAGCACTAGAAGCAGCCCTAATTGACAAAGCAAAACTACAAGAATATGAATGGCTAAAAGCTGCGATCGCAAATCCAGCCTTTGATTCTCTGAGAGACTCAGCGGAAGATATCTACACTTTAGCTGATGGCTTGCCCTTCCACGACTCAGAATGGATTAAAATAGTAGCGATAGAGCATAATTTTGGTTCGATCCTCGACCCTGAAAAAGACATTTAAATCTTGGGTGAGGTTTGTGATACCTGAGTGCGATCGCCCTTTTTACGCTTCTACGCAATTTATGAAAAAAAATAGTATTAATCTATACCTTGAAACCAGAGAGTTGCGTATAGATTAGAAAAGGTTGAAAAAATTGCAGAGTTACTATAAAATTGCCATAAATAACCAAATATAGGCGATCAATCAATTGCGATCGGCAGCGAAAACTTAATCAATATAAAGAAAAAGCGACAATTTTACAAAAAATAATGAGGTGAAACCCCTTGCAAAAATTAGCCAGCATAGAAAAGCCGATCGACTCAGGGGAAAAATCCATAGCAGTCAACATCCAAAAGGCTCAAACCTTGTACGATCGGGGCAACGCCCTAGAAGCAATGGGACGATTCCAAGCTGCGATCGAATCTTGGGAAGAAGCGATCAAACTTGAACCAAAATTTTATGAAGCCTGGTATAACCAAGGCGTAGCCCTCAAAAAATTGGGAAAGTTAGAAGAAGCGATCGCAGCCTACAACAAATCCCTACAAATCAAACCCAACAATCCCGAAGCGTGGTATAATCGCGCCAACGTTTTGCGGAAGCTCAACAGACTCTCAGAAGCGATCGCATCCTACGAAAAGGCGATCGAACTCAACCCCAGCTACCCCGAAGCTTGGACGAACCGCGGCAACACCCTCGTCAGCTTAGAGAAATTATCAGAAGCGATCGCCTCCTACGAGAAAGCTATAGCCATCAAACCAGACTACTGCGAAGCTTGGTACAACAAAGCATTTGCCCTGAGAAAATCTGACCAAAATACAGCGGCGATCGCCTCCTACGATAGGGCACTGGAACTAAGACCAAACTTGCATCAAGCCTGGTACAACCGCGGCTTAGCCCTAGCCGATGAAAAACTCTACCCGGAAGCCGTCGCCTCCTACGACAAAACCCTGCAACTGCGGCCGAATTCCGCCGAAGCCTGGAACAAACGCGGCACGGCGATCGCCCAAATAGGACAATTTGAAGAAGCGATCGCATCCTGGGACAAAGCCCTCGCACTCAAGCCAAACGACAGCGAAACCTTTTACAACCGTGGCTTAGCCTTCGCCAACTTACAACGCTTTGAAGAAGCAATAACCTCTTGGGACAAAACCGTAGAGTTGCAGCCAGACAACACGGAAGCCTGGTACAACCGCGCCGTCGCCCTCAAAAAAATCCAACGATTTACCGACGCGATCGCCTCCTACGATAAAATCATCGCACTCAAACCCGACGATCCCAACCTGTACTATCAAAAAGCTTGCATTTACGCCTTGGAAAAACAAGCAGGCGAGCTCACAAACAGCCCGGAACTTGTAGCCACCAGTATCGCGCGGGCGATCGAAAACTTATCCAAGGCGATCGAACTCAATCCGCATAAATACCGGAAATTGTGCAAAAATGACTCTAAATTGCGTACAATACGGGAAGAAGTGCGGTTTTTAGCTTGATTTCAGGGTAGCTATGATTGATGGATACGGATGCCGCACTGCAACCTTTGTAGGCAAAACAGCACCATAAACCCCAATCATGCAAACCCTAGACAAAACTCAAGCAAAATTCGCTCAACTGGCAGCCCACCTCAGAGAAGTTAACGACATCGAATCAGCCTCGTCGCTGCTGCATTGGGATCAATCAACTTATATGCCGGCCAAAGGTGCAAATGCCAGAGGCCGCCAGTTGGCTACTCTCAAACAAATATCCCACGAAAAATTTACAGATCCAAAAATAGGTGAACTCCTAGAAGACTTGCGTTTCTACGAACAAACCCTCCCCTACGACTCCACCGCAGCCAGCCTGATTCGCATAGCCCGCAGAGACTACGATCGCGCCTCCAGAGTCCCCGCAACCTTCATGTCCGCACTCTGTCGCCACCAAGCCGACAGCTACGAAGCTTGGGCCGCAGCCAGGGCAGCCAACAACTTCGCAGCCGTTGAGCCGTATCTCGAAAAAACCCTAGAATTAAGCAGGCAATACGCGGACTTTTTCCCCGGCTACGAACACATCGCCGATCCGTTGATCGATCGTAGCGACTACGGCATGAAAGTATCCCTGCTGCGCCCGCTTTTCGCCAAACTGCGTGAAGAATTAGTGCCGATAGTCGAAGCCATCACCTCGCAACCTCCCGCCGACGACTCCTGCTTGCACCAAGACTTCCCAGAATCACAGCAACTAGAATTCACCCGCAAAGTCGTAGAACGCATGGGGTACGACTTCCAACGGGGACGGCAAGACACTACCCTGCACCCGTTCATGACCAACTTCTCCATAGACGACGTGCGAATTACCACCCGCGTCTACGAAGATCACTTGGATCAAGCTTTGTTCAGCAGCATCCACGAAGCCGGACACGCCCTCTACGAACTCGGCAATTCCCCGGAATTTGAAGGCACCCTGCTTGCAGGCGGCATTTCCTCCGGCGTGCACGAAAGTCAGTCGCGACTTTGGGAAAATATGGTCGGGCGCAGCCGCGGTTTTTGGGAATGTTTCTACCCGCAACTCCAAGGCGTATTTTTGCGACAGTTGGGACACGTATCCACTGACGCATTTTACCGGGCAATTAACAAAGTCTCGCGATCGCTCATCCGCACCGACGCCGACGAAGTAACCTACAATCTCCACGTCGCCATCCGCTTTGACCTAGAATTGGCAATGGTAGAGGGAAAACTAGCAGTGCGAGACCTCCCCGAAGCCTGGAACGAACGCTATAAAACCGACCTTGGTGTTGTCCCTCCCACCGACAGCGAAGGCGCGATGCAAGATGTTCACTGGTATGTTGGTACGATCGGCGGAATGTTCCAAGGTTACACCCTCGGCAACTTGATGAGTGCCCAATTCTACGAAACAGCAGTAAAAATCAATCCTGAAATTCCCGTAGAAATAGAACAGGGCAATTTTAGCGTACTCCACGACTGGCTAAAACAAAACATCTACCAGCACGGCCGTAAATACACCGCTGTCGAATTGATAGATCGCGTTACAGGTTCACCTTTAACTATCGATCCCTTTATCCGTTACATTCGCCACAAATACGGGGAGTTTTATGTCATTTGAGGGATAGCAACTTCACTTTGCAGACTTTAAAATTACAAAAAAAGTAGCTCCTTAAAAAAAGGGCGATACTGTTTGAGTATCGCCTAATTTCACAGCGGAAATCAAAAGTCTTAAATAAGGGAGTATGTATGTCTGAACTCTTTCAGGAGACTTCTTGCAAAAGTCCTTTTAAGCAAATTTTAGGACGGGTTCTCCGGCCCATCCCACAAGAGAAAAAACTTTTTGTGGGATGGGCCGGAGAACCCGTCCCAGCTATTTTTGCAAGAGGTCTTTTGTACAAAATCCGCCTGTAAAGATTTGTGAATAACGGCAGGTTTTGTACCATAAGACTGAGGATAAAAGACGTGGTTTAGACGAGAATATCAGCTTTAGTAACGAAATATCTCAAAATCAACCGGGTTTATTAGAAATAGTGCGAACCGGCCCCTACTTCTAACAGGCAACTTCCAACTCGCAACTTCTGAGTGCTGGTGTCCCCATTGCCGAAATTGTAGAGACCGGGGCGGATATAGCAACCGCGCCAGAAGGTTAGAACTTTCTTAATGGCCCAAACCAATGCGGTCTATTACCCCTTCTCTCGGACTTCTTGTTACCCGATCGCGAAGTCGAAGGGCTTTCTTCCTTCTTCATTCTGCTATATGTCTCAGAAAGCTGTCCGGGTAATACAATTAGATTTAGAAACATGAAAACAGGGAAACCTTGTCAAACCTCACTAATAGGATGAAATTTATGCGTGTGACTACTGTTACGATTTTCAGCTTGATCGCTCTGCTCGCTCCCGGCTTAACCCGAAAGGCAACTGCTGCTTTTGACTCCGAACCATTTGTGCAGGAACAGTACCGCAGAGACTTTACGGCTCCCGCCGATCCGGGCGCGTCAGCATCGCCCGAAGGAAATTCCCAAGGAGATATGTTTAACAAGCCTTTTTACGCGGGCGAGCAGCCGCCAGTGAAAAAGGAAAAAACTATCTCGGCGGGATCTGACGGGCCAGAAGTTGCAGCCATACAGCAACGGTTGCAGGTGCACAGTTTCAAGGTGGGGACGATCGACGGTTCCTATGGCTCTCGCACTACATCGGCTGTGAGTGCCTTTCAGCAGTCTAAGGGTTTGAATGCCGACGGCATTGTGAACAAAGAAACTTGGACAGCTTTAGCAGCAGATCCGGCATCAGCTCCTGAAACTGTGCAGAGCAATGCTCCAATTCTGAACGATGCTGCTGTTCCCGGCAATCCTCCAACTCTTCTAAATAAAGGCGCTGTCGGTTCCAAGGTGAAGACGCTACAGGTGCGTTTGGAAATACAGGGTTACGATCCGGGCCGGATCGACGGCATTTTTGGCGCTCGCACTGCTACGGCTGTCAAGAGCTTTCAGGAGTATAAGGGTTTAACGGCTAACGGCATGGTGGACGAAACAACCTGGAAGGCGCTGGGCCAAAAGTAAGTGACAAGTGAAAAATACGGAAATTTGCTGTGGCGATAACTAATGATTGAACCCGGTGTCCAAAAATGACCGGGTTTCTCGATGTTGGGCGATCGAGCAATTTGGTCATCACCCTGCGGATTTATCAGTGGGTCGCTTCCTTCAATCTAAAATCTAAAATCGATGTTGACCGATCGCTTTGTTGTGTGCTATAGTAGTAAAATGTCAAAATGCGGATATGGCGAAATTGGCAGACGCGCCAGATTTAGGTTCTGGTTCCGAAAGGAGTGAAGGTTCAAGTCCTTTTATCCGCACTACTCTCAACGCTTTGTACATCAATAGTTTCAGGTTTGTTACTGTACAGTAACAAATTATTTGTCACTAATAATCGATCTCCTCATCATTAGCACCAGGTCTGAGATTTTTGATCACTGGAGGTGCATTGGCCGCCAGCCAATTATGAATTCTTTTCCCAATTATTTTCATGAGAAAACCTCCTAAGCCTGTTTGTTTAAGTGCAGTTCTTTTTCGCCATACTTCCGCAACACCCTGCCCTGGCTGTAGGCAAGAATTGGGAAGGTATCGAAACAGTTCGTTGTGCGGTCATTTGCACTTCACTTTTCAATACGCTCAAGTTCCTCCCGTACAACTCTTCGTAAGGTTTCTTCCAAAGGATCACAGCTCTGCTGGATATATTGACGCAACGCTTCATTAATCAAGCTTGGGTAGTTCCCTCTATCTGCTACATGAACTTGCTCGCGAAACCACGCTAAAACCTCATCTCATCATCTAACCAAATTGCGATCCGAGTTTTCCTAGGTAATGTTAATTCGATCGCCCTTTGCTTACCCTGACTAAAATCATACTCTGCTTCCATGACTATTCCTCTCCCTCTTCTTTTTCCTCCTCTGCGCCCTCTGCGCTCTCTGCGGTTTGTTCAATCTTTCCTGCATTAAACTCAATCTTTTTCTGTTGGCGTTCCGACGCTGCTTTTTGCAGCATTTTCAACCTTTCTGGGTCAGAATTCGATCGCCAAAACAACTTATGATCCTTAATTTTAACGCAGTTTTCCTCCAAACACTTCACCCACTCGCGATGTTTCTTAACTGCGCCACGATCGAGAATCCCTAACTTTTCTTCTTGGCGGGTGAGTTTCACAAACTTTTCGTAATGGGGATAAGTAGCAGTAACAAAAGCTTCTTTTCTAACTAAAATTGGCGGATTATACAAATCAGAATAGTCTTGATAGCCCACAGAAAGGTCGCGCAAATTTATGTGCATGGAAGTGTGGAGGGCTGGATGCGGGTTAGTGTCAAAATCGGGATAAAATAAATAGGAAATTTTTGGTTTATGAGCGTAAAATTTGATAATTGTAGCGCCATCAAGCCTGCCAATTGTGCGGTTGGCGCAGCCTTCGTAGAGCCGCAGCAAAGGGTCAAGTTCTTCTAATGCAGAGACGTGAACTGAAAGGGAGCCTGGTAGTTTGTAGCCGATCGCACTATCTTCACAGCAGTCAGCCACAATATCAGGTTTGCTCAGACTATATAGCATTAAATCTGCCAAAGTGCAAGCTTTTTGATAATTGTCAAACAAACCTTTGATATCATTGCGGATTTGAGCCGGGAGTCGGCGGAGTGAAGGCCGATCGCCCAAACCGTTGAGAGCGAGATATACCAGCAAATCTTGGCGACGCTTGTCGGCGATTGTCTCCCAATCATCCGCATCCGTTGCTTGCAAAATCACCCTCCAAGCGCGATTAAAACTGTGGAATTCCCCCTTAATTGGCGATTCTTCAGCTAATTCGCCTTTAACAGGAAGGCGGCCCCGATCACTAACAAAAGCCATCAAAGGAGCCAACATTTCCGCATAATCCTCAAACCGCTTAACTTGCGATCGCACTCTGGGAGTCGATAAGTGCGATCGAAACCGAGAAGCACGAAAACCTTCACCCTCCGCAGCATCCCGAAACACAAAATAAATCCCCAAAGCAACAGGAATTGCATCAACACTCAAAACTTGGTCAATATAAACCTTCAACTCTTCTTGTTGGTAATACTTCTGAAAAGTATTCCGAGAAGTAATCACCCCATCCCCATAAGCAATTTGGCCTCGATCGCTATCATCAATCAAAACCTGAGCCGCCACAACTAATAAACTCTTAGTTAATTCCCAAGCATTCAGCAAAGCTTCTCGGCGTTCACCCAAAGATTCAATGACATTAATCACATAACCAATATTCACAATATCAGCACAAATTCGCGGATTTTGCGGCTGATAGTATGGGTCCCAACCAGAAATAGCATAACCCTCTTGTGCAATATATTTAATATCCCCGCCGTAACCGCAACCGTAGTCAAAAAAAGTCGCCCCGTCCCTCACTAAATCATCTTCTAAAACCAGACGCAGAGGTTTAGAAAGCGAATTACGTACCATTGCAGCTTTGTGTCGCTCGATCTTAGGAATTGATAGCTCACTATTCTCCTGTTTCAAACGCTCGACAACAGTATGATCTTTGATTTCTACACCGCAATATCCCAAATATTTGAGCCAACCCTCGCGAGTGCCGATAACGCTAGTATTGTCAAGCAGTCCCCACTTTTCCTCGCAGCGAGTCAGCCTCGCAAACTTTTCGTAATGGGGATAATCCGCAGCTACAAAAGTTTCCTTACGGTGCAAAACAGGGGGATTTTCGCTGTTGCTGTAATCAAAATATTTAACTTCCCCGGTTGCTAGATTAATCTGGATGCTGGTTTGCAAAGCAGGATGAGCATCTGTATCGAAATCAGGGTAAAAAAGATAAGATATTTTAGGTTGATGGAGCAAAAATTTAACTAAAGTTGCTTCATCAATATTTTTGAGAGTGCGTCTGGCACAATTTTCGTAGATTCCGAGGACAGGGTTGAGTGTCTGCAAAGCTGAAACGTGAACGTAAAAAGCCGTCGGTAATTTTTTTCCCACCTTGCTTTCCCGACAGCAGCGAGCCGCCTTTGCCACCAGATTGTCAACACATACATTATTGATTTCATCGAGCGGGTACGGCACAGCATTTGCCGAATCTTGCTCAGAGATAGCCTCGTTTTCGTACAATAAAACTTCCTGAGCAAAAGCCATCAAAGGCGTTAGCAGTTTTTCATCATTTTCTAATGAATCGCTATCTAAAATAGTGTTTGTACTGGTATCGTAATTCATAGCTAAATTAATTATTTTTTTAATTAACCGCAGAGAAAGCAGAGGACACGGAGTAAATAAATCAACAAAATTTTCCTAAAATTTCTATATGTTAGGATGCACACTCCGTACCGTACCGCTTTATTTCTTAGTCTTTTAGAGAGGGACTTCGTTTGTGTAATGGCGATTTTAATCGCCGACTAATATCGACTACGAGCGAGTAAGATATTAACCAAACATTCGAGTTTCCACAAATTCTTGAACGCGGGCTAAATGACTGGACAAACTCACTAATATGTTCTCAACCCTCTCAATATTTAACAATTCCACCTCTGATGGTTTAGATTGAAAGCCTCGCGCTTGATGCTCCAATTGTGCGGCCAAATCCGACATCATAGCAACTCCCACATTAGCAGAAGTTCCCTTGAGACGGTGTGCTTGATATTCCACAGCTTGCCAATCTTTAGCTTCTACGGCTATTTTGGCAGCAGCCACATCAGCTTGCGCGCTTGCCACAAAAGCTTGCAAAAGTCGCTCTGGCAATTTAATATTAACTCGTCCGAGTTGCTCCAATCTGCTCTTGTCGAACAGTCCGTCGTCGTCTCTATGTTCCCAAGTTTGAAGTGCGATCGCCCTTGGTGCCGGCACAGCCACAACCTGCACTTTTTCCAAAATTTCTGTATAATTTGTTACTAATTGAGATTGATTTTCTGAATTAATACTTTTAACTCCATACTTATTTTCAAACTGAACATTTCGGGCTTCATACTTTTTCAGGGCCGCCGCCAAAGCATCTAAATCTACAGGTTTGCTGAGATAATCGTCCATCCCCGCCGCCAGACACTTTTCTCGTTCCCCCGGCATAGCATGAGCAGTTAAAGCCATCACAAAAGTATGCCGATCGCTTCCTTCGATTTCCCTCAACTTTTGCGCCGTTTTGTAACCATCAAGTACCGGCATTTGACAGTCCATCAGCACTAAATCATAGCTTTTTTTTGCCAGCAAATCCAGCGCTTCTTGACCGTTGACCACGCAGTCAGCTTGATAGCCTAAAACTGCCAACTGTTCGACAAGAACTTGTTGATTGATCGGGTGGTCTTCCGCCACCAAAATTCTCAACGATAACGGCGAATTGGAAGTAACATATTGAGAATTAACTGGTGGCAACTTGCAAGTATTAGCAGCCTCCACTCTCCCAAAATCTCCCGTTCCCTTCACCGGCGCAAGCATTGCCTCAAGCAGGCGGCTTGGCCGCACTGGCTCGATCAAATATCCGTTAAAACCCTGACGGCAAAGCGCTTCAGCCTTCGGCTGTTCCCGCAAAGGAGTCATGGCGATTAACGAGCCAACTATAGAGGTCGATCGCACTTTTATCGCAAATTCCTCCGCATCCAACTCCGGCATTTGCAAGTCCACAAGCACTACATCCCAGCTTTTTCCCCCCTCTCCCGAATTCTGAGAAATCCCGCCCTGGGAATTGTTCAACCAACTCAAGGCCTCAGCAGCAGTTTCTGCCTCATCGCAGCGGGCACCCCAACTTTGAGCGAGCGATCGCACTGCTGCCCTCCTCAAAGCGCTTCCAGACACTACTAACAGCTTCTTTCCCGCAAGTTCGGGTTCATGAGGCTCAACTTGCAACTGTTTTTCCAAAGGTACAGCAAACCAAAAAGTCGAACCGCTGCCTAGCAAACTGCGAACTCCAATCTCGCCTCCCATCATATCCACTAACTGCTTGCAAATCGCCAAACCCAAACCCGTGCCACCGTAAGGCCTAGTAGGAGAATCGTCTACCTGAGAAAAAGATTGGAACAGCTTTGTTTGCCCTTGGGCCGAAATTCCAATGCCAGTATCCCGCACCGAAAATAGCAATCTTGCTTCTTGTCTACCGTCTGCCAGTCGGTTGCCCTGTTTCACACTTACGTGAACTAGAACTTGACCGCGATCGGTAAATTTTATGGCATTCCCCGTCAAATTCAGCAAAACTTGCTTCAATCTGCCCGCGTCGCCCACCAACTTTCTCGGCACCGAACTGTCAACTAAAATATTCAATTCAATACCTGTTTCCTCTGCCCAATGCGCTATAATTTCTATCACCGACTCAACGCAACTATCCAAATCAAAATTAGCCTTTTCTAGCCGCATTTCTCCCGCTTCAATCTTAGAGAAATCGAGGATATCATTAATAACATTCAGCAAATGTTCAGCACTGCGGTAAATAGTCTGAGCGCAGTCCCGCTGTTTCTGTTCCAGAGGAGCGCGCAGCAGCAATTGAGCCATTGCCAAAACCCCATTCATCGGAGTGCGAATTTCGTGACTCATGTTCGCCAAGAATTGCGACTTCACCCGGCTCGCTTCTAAGGCAGTTTCCCGGGCTTCCACCAACTCATTAATCTTGTCGGCAACCATCACAATTCCCGCCACTTTCCCGTCGGGATTGTACCAAGGATGAGCGGCCCAGCGCAGGTAGATAACAGAGCCGTCTGCTCGTTCCCACGCATCTTCGCTCATAGAAACTACCTTGCCTTGGAGCACTTCTTGGTACATTACTTTCCAGCGATTCGGCGTATCTGGAAACAATTCGTAATGACTGAGGTTGTTCAAGGACTGCCACTCCAAATTAAATTGAGTCAGCCATTTGTGAGAGTTAGCTAAATAGCGCATTTCCGTATTGAACATCGCCATTGCTACGGGCACGCAGGTAATAATTTGTTTCAGTTGCTGCCGTTCTCTTTCTAGAGCATCTTCGGCTTGTTTGCGATCGGTAATGTCGCTAATCATGCCGGCCATTCGCAACGGTTTTCCTTGGGAATTGCGCTGAGCTTTTCCCTGAGAAGTGCAGTAGCGGTAAACACCGTTCGAGTGTAGCAGCCGGAATTCTACATTATAGTCTATTTCTTGTTCCAAGTGAGCCGCGATCGCCCCGACGATTCCCTCCTTGTCATCTGGGTGCAGGCGGTTGTAGAGATCTTCCATAGTCCTGCCAAATTGCTCTCGCGACAAACCGATAATTTCCAAAAGGCGATCGTTCCAATAAACCTCATTTTTACTTAAATCCCAATCCCAAATTCCATCGTTAACTCCCTCTAAAACTAACCTGTAGCGTTCCTCACTTTCCTTAAATTTTTGACTGGTATGAAACGCCTGATATTCGGCGCGGTAAACGCGCATGGCATTGTACAAACTGCGGGACAAACTCTCTGGAGAAAGCTTGCTTTTAGGGATATAATCAGAAGCTCCAGCCTTCATCAATTCCACAGCAATTTGTTCGTCCCCTTGACCTGTGAGCACAATTAAGGGAACTTTCAGCCCAGCTTCTCGTACATTTTGTACCAAACTCAATCCGTCTCCGTCCGGCAAGCCGTAGTCGAGGAATACACAGTCAAATTTGCACTCAAATATTTGATTTAATAGCAGCCCATTTTCTATCTCCTCAACCTCGCTTAAAGGTTGAGATTTATTTTGTTTGGATAGTTTAGCGGTAGCCTGAGTATAATTTTTACTGACCGAAAGTTGGGCCAGCGCATCCGCGCAGTCTTCTGCTTCAGTAACTTCTGCCGAAACACCAGCGGATTTGAGCGAACGTTTGATCGCCATTCTATCGACTGCATCGTCATCAACTATCAGAATTGTGAGAATTTTGTCCATAACAAAGGAATTGTGGATTACTCCGAAAAAGCTGCAGTCTGGAAAAAGGAATTAAAACAACTGCATCGCTGAAAAAACACCAAGCCACATTAAAAAATTTATTTTTTATTAAATTTCCCCTATGTTAGGGAATTTCGCTCAGCATCCAGTATCTGTTTAGGGTAGCCATCACTTCCACAAAGTTAGAAAAAGTAACAGGTTTAAGAATATAGCCAGCTACATTCAAATTATAAGCTTTTACTTTATCTCTATCTTCATTAGAAGTCGTGAGGACGATTACCGGAATCGACCTCAAACATTCATCCAGTCGCAATTCTTGCAAAAACTCGATCCCGCTCATTCTCGGCATATTCAAGTCCAGCAAAATCAACCTGCGCGCTTGAGGCATGGGAGGATCAATTTTTCCTTCTCCACGTAATATAGCTAGGGCTTCTAATCCATTGGCAGCAATGTAGAGGGGGTTGACGATGTTATTTTTTTTGAAAGCTCGCCGGACGTTCATCACATCAACCTCATCATCTTCTACCAAGAGAATATGAATTTTTTTGTCTTGCATAAATCAGCCATTTTATAGATGTTTTTTAAGCGCCCGTCTGGTTGGGGAGCTTTAGTCAGCACGGATCGCGAACCCAGCAGGTTTAATCTCTATTGTCCTTTGTCCAGAATCATTTATGCCTGGGCAGATGACAGTATCTACCTACAGGTGTACTCGCCCCTCATGCTCTCAGGGGCGCGGCCGAAATCTAAAAACTCGCCAATAACGCCCGATCGAGCTACGGTAAAATCTAAAACTCATCTACATTATTAATCGCCATGTCAGCCGATCGCAAACTCTACGAAGGCAAAGCCAAAATCCTCTACTCCACCGAAGACAGCGAAATTTTGCTGACCCACTTCAAAGACGACGCCACAGCCTTTAACGCCCAGAAACGCGGCAGCATCCTCGGCAAAGGCGAAATCAACTGCGCCGTATCCGCCCACCTGTTTCGGATGCTAGAAGCCAAAGGCATTCCCACCCACTTCATCGACACGCCGGCCCCCAACCAAATGCGAGTCTGCCGCGTCAAAATCTTGCCCTTGGAAGTAGTCGTCAGAAACATAGCCGCCGGTAGTCTCTGCAAGCAAACAGGACTCGCCCTAGGCACAATTGTCAATCCGTCGCTCGTGGAATTTTATTACAAAAACGACGATTTGGGAGACCCGCTGCTGACCCGCGGCCGACTTCAGTTAATGCAGCTAGCCACCCCCGAACAAGTAGACCAACTAGAAATCGCCGCCCGCGAAATTAACGAAATACTCAAAGAATTTTTCACCCAGTGCGGCATCACCCTAGTAGACTTCAAACTAGAATTCGGTATCGACCAACATCAAAATCTAATCCTGGCCGACGAAATCAGTCCTGACACCTGCCGCCTCTGGGACAACGCAGAAACCGACCCCGACGCCCGTGTTATGGACAAAGACCGATTCCGCCGCGACTTAGGATCGGTGGAAACCGCTTATCAGCAAGTTCTCCAGCGGGTTCTCGCTCAGAAAGTCTAGAGGCTTTAACAATGCGCTACAATTGCACAGTTTGTCACCCTTGTGCCTTTGATGTCAGCAATCAGCGGTCAACAGTCATCAATTAGCGGTCAGCGCGAGATTCAACCGACTTAATAACTAATGACTATGACTAATGAATAATGACTAATGACTAATGTGGTGTGTGGATTGCCCAAAAAAGTGAACAAAAATGCGTTTATCTGCTGTATTGGTGGCAGTTTTTACTGCCTCAGCAACATTCGGGTTATCAAATTCTGCAAGTGGCCAAACATCCTACTCTGAATCAGCAGAGGAAACTTTGGCCGCCGTTACCCCCGCCCCGTCGATCGAATTACCCGATCGCCCCATTCCAGAATTAACCCAAAACCCTCCTCAAAACCGCAAAGCCGCTAAAACCGGCAAAGCGGAAGCCCTAAAAATAGTTGTGGCCCCTGCCAGAGGAGAACCCAACGACCAACCCCCAGACCGAGTAACAGACCCGCCTTCGCCGGTTTCACCTCTGATCCTTCAACTCAAACCCGAGCTAGCATCCAACCCCTCCCCCGCCTCTAGCAGCCAAAACGCCCTGCCAGAGGCGCAACAGGACAGCTCGCTCCCCCCCGAGGAATTGGCGGTAACGCCCGCCTGGATCGCAGCAGAGCTAGGGAAACCAGAGGAATCAGGGACGATCGCTCAAAACGCCCAAGTTACCCCCAGACAGGCCCCGACCAGACCGCCGACTAACACCGTTCCCCCATTGCCCCCTGGCCCAGCACCGCAGCCCAGACAAACCCCCGCACCCGCCGGGGCGGCAGAACCGCAAGTGCTAGTTGCAGAAGTTACAGTCACCGGGGCGACGGAAGACCTGGAAAGCGAAATTTACCGAGTCATCAGCACCCAACCTGGACGCACGACCAACCGCAGCCAACTGCAACAAGACATCAACGCCATTTTTGCCACAGGCTTTTTCAGAAACGTGCGGGCAGTACCGGAAGACACTCCGTTGGGCGTCCGGGTGACTTTTATTGTGCAGCCAAATCCGGTATTGCGGGGAGTGACAATCACCGGTCAGCAAGTGCTGCCCCAAAGCGTAATTGACGAAAGCTTCCGCGATCAATACGGCAAAATTCTCAACCTCCGCCGCTTTGAGGAGGGAGTGAAAAAAATTAATGCGTGGTATCAAGAGAACGGCTATGTTTTGGGCCAAATCACTGATGCCCCGCAAGTAGCAGACGACGGCACTGTCACCCTGGTAGTGGCAGAAGGCCAGATCGAATCCGTTGATGTCCGCTTCCTGAACAAGGAGGGAGAGGCAACAGATGCCACGGGTCAGCTGATCGGAGGCAACACCCGTCGCTTTGTCGTCACCCGCGAAGTAGAACTCAAGCCCGGAGACATCTTTAACCGCACCAAGGCGGAAAGAGATTTGAGACGGGTGTTTGGTTTGGGAATTTTTGAAGACGTGCGACTTGCCTTGGAACCGGGAACGACTGACCCCCGCAAGGCAAGGGTAATTGTCAACGTCATCGAGAAAAATACTGGTTCTCTGGCGGCGGGTGCGGGTTTGAGTTCGGCGACGGGTTTGTTCGGTACGCTAAGTTACCAGCAGCAAAACTTGGGTGGTAGGAACCAGAAATTGGGGGCTGAAGTACAAATCGGCGAACGCCAAACGCTGTTTGACCTGAGTTTTACTGACCCCTGGATTGCAGGCGATCCTTACCGCACTTCTTTCACCGCTAATGTTTTTAGAAGACGATCGATCAGCGTGATTTTTGACGGCGGCGAACGGGAAGTCAGATTGCCCAACGACGATCGACCCCGCATCGTCCGCACAGGCGCCGGCATCAATTTCACCCGTCCCCTGTCGCGCAATCCTTTTGCCGATTCTGAGTGGACAGCTTCAGTCGGCTTGCAGTACCAGCGAGTCTCAATTACCGATCGCAAAGGCCGTCGCGAATCCGAGGACGAACTCGGCAACCTGTTAAGTTTTAGCGATTCCGGCTCCGACGACTTGACAACATTGCAAGCAGGTGCGGTGCGCGATCGGCGCAACGACCCCCTCCGCCCCACTAGCGGTTCCCTGCTCAGGTTTGGGATGGAACAATCGATTCCTGTAGGTTCCGGCAGCATCCTCTTAAACCGCCTGCGGGCCAGCTACAGCTTGTACCTACCAGTCAAGTACACTAGCTTTGCTCCCGGCCCTCAAACCCTGGCATTTAGTGTTAAAGGCGGCACCGTATTCGGAGATTTGCCTCCCTACGAAGCTTTTGCCTTGGGCGGCGCCAACTCGGTGCGCGGGTACGCCGAAGGCGACCTCGGAGCAGGTCGCAGTTTTCTAGAAGCCAGCGTAGAGTACCGTTTCCCGATTATTTCGTTTATCGGCGGAGCACTATTCTTGGATGCTGGCACTGATTTGGGCACAGGCAAAGATGTCCCCGGCGACCCAGCCGGCATCCGCAAAAAGCCCGGTAGCGGTTACGGTTACGGCCTCGGCGTGCGGATTCAATCTCCTTTAGGGCCGATCCGGATCGATTACGGTATCAACGACACTGGCGACAATCAAATTCACTTTGGGATTGGTGAGCGATTTTAATTAACGAAGAGTCATTAGTCATTAGTTAGGAGTAAGAGGTAATTGCTAATGGGTAATTGCTAATGGGTAATTGCTAATGGGTAATTGCTAAGCTGCGTCTGGGCCCACCCTACCAATCATGTCTAAGGTGCGCGGCCCGGCGCACCCTACGGGTTAACTACTGTGACGCTGTTGCAGTTGCTACAATCGTAGAGAACCTTACCACCTGCCCAAGATGAGTCCATTTTTTCCGATATTGCAATTTACTCAAATGCTGTTAGCAGAAACTAGCTCTTGTCATACTGTCGGACCGTCGGAGTTGATCGCGATCATTGCTCTAATGGGGGGACTTTTAACCTTTGCTGCTACAGCTAGTGTGCCATCTATGTCAATTATGATACCCGCCGTAGTAGCAAAGGTTCTAGGAGGTCTTGCAATTGGAGCTAGCATCACCTCGATCATAGTGCCATTCCAGTCATTTTTAGATATCGCGGCTGTGGTGGCTGTAGTCGAGGGCGTTAAGCACATCTTAGGATGTGGTTAAGGAGTTAACTACGGTTAACTTCCTTGTTCATTCTTCCTTCTTCCAAATGACTATTCACACCCTAAAATCTGAATTTGAACTGTCGGGAATTGGTTTGCACAGCGGCGAACAAACTCGCGTCCGAGTTTTGCCGGCTGCGGTTGGGGAAGGCCGCTATTTTGTCAGAATTGACTTGCCCGGTACTCCGATAATTCCTGCAAAAATTGAGGCGGTTTGTCAGACGGCACTTTCAACTGAACTGGCAGGTATCGATGCTCAAATTCGCACTGTAGAGCATCTATTAGCCGCTTTGGCGGGGATGGGAGCGGATAATGCTCGAATTGAGGTTGATGGGCCGGAAGTGCCGCTGCTGGACGGTTCGGCTCTGGTTTGGGTAGAGGCGATCGCCCATACCGGCTTAGTTCCTCAAGAATCGAAGCAATACCCCACTTCCTCCTGCGTCCTAGAACAGCCTATTTGGGTGCGTCACGGGGATGCTTTTGCAGCGGCTTTACCCTCAGCCGAAACTCGATTTAGTTACGGAATTGATTTTGAGGAACAGGCGATCGGCAATCAATGGTACAGTTGGTCGCCAGAGGCAGAAAGTTTTGCGACGGCGATCGCCCCAGCCCGCACTTTTGGACTTGCTCGCCAAGTTGACCAATTGCGACAAGCGGGTTTGATCAAAGGTGGTACCCTAGAGAACGCCTTAGTTTGCGATCGATCCGGCTGGCTCAACCCGCCTTTGAGATTTGCCAACGAACCGGTGCGCCATAAAATCCTAGACTTAGTAGGCGACCTCAGTCTGCTGGGAACTTTGCCAAAAGCTCACTACTTGGCTTACAAAGCCAGTCACAACCTGCACGTCCAACTCGCCCAAGCCCTGAAATCGGAAGCTCTAGCCACCCTAGATAAAAGTTAGGAAAAAACAGGTGATCTGTTAAGATTGCATCTGCCTTCTGCCTTCTGCCTTCTGCCATACCACACTCAAAAGTCTTCAAGCAATGTCTACGCTGACTGAAGTTAACACCCTCAATACTGCTAATTCTGAATCCGTCCCCACCGAGAACGGTGAAGATTCTCCAGCGGTTAAATCTACTTTTACTCTCGAAGAAATTCAGAAATTATTGCCTCACCGCTATCCTTTTGCACTGGTAGACAAGATTGTTGATTACGTGCCGTCCGAGAGGGCTGTAGGAATTAAAAATGTGACTTTTAACGAACCACATTTTCAAGGGCATTTTCCCGAAAGGCCGATTATGCCAGGAGTATTAATTGTTGAAGCGATGGCTCAAGTTGGCGGTATTGTCCTCGTTCAGTTGCCCGACATCGAGCAAGGATTGTGGATGTTTACGGGAATTGATAAAGTCAAGTTCCGCCGTCAGGTTGTACCGGGCGATCAGTTGCTGATGACTGTAGAATTGCTGTGGGTGAAACGCCGCCGCTTCGCAAAAATCCAGGCTCTCGCTGAAGTAGACGGACAAAAGGTTTGTGAAGGAGAATTGATGTTTTCGATGGTAGATTAAATTGGGGAATTGGTAAGATTTTGCGGGTAATTGTGAGTTGTAATTTTTGAGTTTTGAATTTTACTTGAAACCGCCAAGCGTTGCTAGGAACCAAGCAATCTTAAAATTAAAAAGTTTCCTTCTTCCCTCTTCCCTCTTCCCTCTTCCTTCTTCCTTCTTCTTTCTTTTTTCTTTTTACCCTGAGCGAAGCCGAAGGGCCTTCTTCCTTCTTCCTTCTTCCTTCCCACTTACCAGCAAAAAAACTGACAAATGCTTACTTTGATTCACCCAACTGCTGTGATTCATCCCCGCGCCGAACTGCACCCAACTGTAGAAGTGGGCGCTTATGCTGTAATTGGGGAAAGAGTGAAAATCGGGCCGGAGACTAAGATTGGCGCTCATGCAATTATCGACGGGCTAACAGAAATAGGCGCTGGCAATCAAATTTTCCCCGGTGCTGCGATTGGTTTGGAACCTCAAGATTTGAAATATGAGGGTTCTCCCACTAGGGTAACAATTGGCGACAGCAATGTGATTCGGGAATACGTGACAATTAACCGCGCTACTGGAGCCGGGGAAAGCACCACAATTGGCGATCGTAATCTGTTGATGGCTTATGTTCATGTGGGACACAATTGTGCGATCGCCGATCGAGTAATTATCGCCAATGCTGTAGCCTTAGCCGGACACGTTAAAATCGAGTCTCAAGCCCGCTTGAGCGGTGTTTTGGGGGTTCACCAGTTTGTCCACATCGGCCGCTTGTCTATGGTGGGCGGCTTGAGCAGGATCGATCGAGACGTACCTCCTTATATGCTAGTCGAGGGGAATCCTTCGAGAGTGCGAGCTATCAACAAAATAGGCTTAGAGCGCGCCGGTTTTACCGCAGAAGATTTGCTAGTTTTGAAGAAAACTTTTCGGATTTTATACCGTTCTGGCTACACTCTAAATCAAGCTTTGGAACAGTTGGATTTGTTGCAGGAAAACCCCCATTTGCAGCACCTGCGGAGATTTGTGCAGCAGTCTATAACCAAAGGGCGGCGCGGTTTGATTCCTGGTAAGAAATGAATGAGGTAGAGTAAACCTATGAACTAAGCGACTGTTGCCATATGAATGTATATACTTCAGTCAAATCTACATCCTATAAAACAGAACAAGATGGCTGCATTACGTTCTCAGATGTTAGTTGGGAGCAATTTGAAGCGATAGAAGCAGCTTTTAAAGATGTCAGAGGTGTGAAATTTTTCTATCTCGATCGCACACTGCAAATTATGACTGTCTCGCCCGAACAGGAAATAATCAAAAAAACTCTCTGTATGCTGCTAGAGGCATACATGAGAGCCAGCGGAATTCGATTTTACAAGGGCGGGCCGACTCTGGGTAACAGAGAGTTAGGAGGTAGAAAAGAGCCGGATGATTCTTATGACATAGGAGTCCCAAAAACAATCCCAGATATTGCTATTGAAGTAGTAATTACCAGCGGCGGGATAGACACTCTAGAATTTTACAAAAGATTGGGCGTGCGGGAAGTTTGGTTTTGGCAAAACCACCAGTTATCTCTCTACTGCTTGAGAAGTGAAAATTACGAGCAAGTTACCCGCAGTACATTTCTGCCTGACCTAGATTTAGAATTACTATTGCGCTGTGCTAATATGCCAGATAAATACGATGCTATAACTGAATTATTACAACAAATATCACCGGTTTAAAGTCAGAGTTTAATTAACTAAGATGAAAATTTTTATCAGCACTGGTGAGGTTTCTGGCGATTTGCAAGGAGCTTTGTTAGTTGCAGCCTTAAAACGTCACGCTGTCGCCGCTGGTTTGGAGTTAGAAATAACCGCATTGGGCGGGGGGCGCATGGCGGAAGCTGGGGCTACTCTTTTAGGCGATACTGTGGGCATTGGTTCTATGGGCATTATAGAATCAGTACCCTATATTTTGCCGACTATCAAAGTTCAGCAAAAAGCTAAACAATATCTCAAAAAGTTTCCTCCTGATGCCGTTGTATTGATTGATTATTTGACTCCCAATCTCGGTATTGGTAGTTACATTCGCCGCTGTTTGCCGAATTTGCCTGTGGTTTGGTACATCGCACCTCAAGAATGGGTTTGCTCGATTTCTCCTCGCAATACTGAGCTGATTGTCAATATTGCCGATCGAATTTTGGCGATTTTCCCCGAGGAAGCTAGTTATTATCAGAAAAAAGGAGCTCAAGTGAGTTGGGTTGGTCATCCTTTGGTGGATAGAATGCAATCTGCGCCCAGCCGGGAAGTTGCCCGCAAAACTTTGGGAATTGTGCCGGAACAGGTGTCGATCGCCCTAATTCCCGCTTCTAGACACCAAGAACTCAAGTACCTGATGCCGGTTATATTTGAGGCTGCTCAAATTATTCAAGCTAAATTGCCGCAAGTTCATTTCTGGATTCCGCTTTCTCAAGCAGCTTTCCGCAGCAAAATCGAACAGGCGATCGAGAATTACGGTTTGCGGGCTACTTTGTTAGAAAATCAAACTTTGGAAATTTTGGCTGCTGCCGATCTGGCTATTACTAAATCTGGTACTGTTAATTTAGAGCTGGCTTTGCTCGACGTTCCGCAAGTTGTCGCCTACCGCGTTAGTCGAATTACGGCGATTATTGCTCGCCACGTGCTGAAATTGTCGATTCCTTTTATCTCTCCGCCCAACTTAGTACACATGAAGCCGATCGTCCCTGAGTTGCTGCAAGACGACGCCACAGCAGAAAATATAGTGAACCATGCACTGGAATTGCTGCAAAATCCCGATCGACGCCAGCAAACTTTGGCAGGTTATCGGGAAATGCGCGAAAGTCTCGGAGATGTTGGTGCGTGCGATCGGGCCGCTGCGGAAATAATGAAAAATTTCAGTTGACAGTTGACAGTTGACAGTTGACAGTTGACAGTTGACAGATGAGTGCGACCTCTACCTGGAAGGAAGAGGATTGGAGTAATGAATAGTCTTCTTTTAATTTCTCCCGATCAGGCTTGGGGCTTTAAACCAATTCTTTCTGGTAAAATTAAATACAGCAAATTAAAGCAACTTTGTTATTGAAATGTTATGCCAAGCTATCGGAAAAAGCGACCGATCGCTGTTGATTTATTTGCAGGTGCAGGCGGCATGACCCTGGGCTTTGAACAAGCAGGTTTTGATGTACTTGCATCAGTCGAAATTGACCCTATTCACTGCGCCACACACGAGTTTAATTTCCCGCTGTGTTCTATTTTGTGCAAAGATGTCGCAGAGCTTCGGGGATCGGAAATTCGGAAAAAATCGGCGATCGGGCGGCGCGAGATAGACGTAGTAATCAGCGGTTCGCCCTGTCAAGGATTCTCCATGATGGGCAAGCGCGAGGTGGACGACCCACGAAATTCTTTAATTTTTCACTTTCAGCGCTTAGTTTTGGAGCTAAAACCCAAGTTTTTTGTAATGGAAAATGTACCGGGAATTGCATCAGGAGAACACAAAGAACTCCTGAATCTTTTAATTAGCTCTTTTCTGAAATGTGGCTATAAAGTAGAAGAAAATTATCAAGTTCTCAACGCTGTTAACTATGGAGTTCCGCAAGCTCGCAAACGATTGTTTTTGATTGGGTGCAGAGCAGGTTATGAGCTACCCAAATACCCTGAAAAAACTACGATACTGCCGAAAATTAAAATTCCTAAACGCTATAAAAAAATTAATTTACCTGCTGTCCCGACAGTTTGGGATGCGATTGGAGATTTGCCGGAAGTGGAAAAGTACAGCGAGTTGCTGCACCGAGATTGGGTAATCGCGGAGTACGGAAAGTGCAGCAGCGATTACGCGAGTTTTTTGCGCGGATTGGATGATTTTGAAAATGATTATGCTTACGATCGCCAGTACGATCGACAAATCCTCTCTTGTAGTTTGCGAACTAAACATTCTCTCGAATGTATGGAAAGGTTTCATGCTGCTAAACACGGGGAAAAAGAGCCGATCAGCCGTTTTTACAAGCTGCACCCCGACGGAGTTTGCAACACTCTCAGGGCTGGAACCGACAGGGCCAGGGGGGCTTATACTTCGCCCAGACCGATTCACCCGATCGCGCCTCGGTGCATTACAGTCAGAGAAGCTGCGCGACTGCATTCCTATCCTGACTGGTTTAGATTTCACGTCACAAAATGGCACGGTTTTCGCCAAGTAGGAAATTCTGTACCGCCGCTACTGGCGAAAGCTGTAGCAGCGCAGATTATTAGCGCTTTGGGCGTGGAAGCAATTAAGCCGAGTCTCAAGTTGACCTGGGGAGATGATTCGTTGCTGCAACTGAATTGGTCGGAAGCAGAACAATATTATCTAAAAAGTTAAGAGTTAGATTAAATTATCTCTAACGGGGAATTGGTGAGTAGTAATTGGGAATTGGAAATTGGTAATTGCTCATTGGTAAACAAGTAGTGATTTTTGCCTTTCATCTCTTTCTACAGACCAGGTTAGAGCAAATCCCATAACTACTTAGGGCTTGCTGAAAAAGCCCACAAATCGAATCTAGGTGCCAAACAGCTTGAAAAATGGGAGATTCGGAGATGGGTTCCCAAATTTACTCCACAATTTTCCACCGAAATCCAAGGATTTTGAGCCAAAAAACGTCATAACGAGAGCACTTTTTTGTGTTTAAAAATCTTGAAACCCTTGGCAGTCATAGCTTCTAGTTCTATTCAGCAAGCCCTACTTATAGCAATCCTCGCATCATTTGTGAATTTCTTACGGAATCCCCGCAGGTTCGGGGATGGTTGGGGTGGGGTAAAAAATTGACCACTCCTGCAACGATTTCTATATGCAGGGCTACCCACAATTAAGCGCGGGCGGCAGTTCCCTGTATCATTTGGCACAAATCGATATCGGCACGAGATGTCCCCAGTAGTTAAACAAACCGGGAATGTATTCCAGCCCGCTGTGCAGTTTTTTTCAGATGACAGTGGGAACTACTTCGACTACGGGCCTGTAATCCAAGGCGTAGCGATCGTCCTATACATGAAATAGCAACATCAACATCTAAATACTATTTAAGATTTTAGATTTTAGATTGTGAAAGTCTCCCGATAAAACATTTTGATAAATTTCGCTGAGTTTTGCAACAATTACGAGTCTTTTGGAATTCTAGAGCTATCGTGTAAAAAGTGTATTTTCAGGAGACTCAACTAATATGGGTTGGTTTAAAAGACTGTTCGGACTCGAAAAGCCTGAAGCCCCGGCTGAACCGATGGCACAAGTAGTACAGCAAGCAGCACAAGCGCAATCCATCGCTCCTGCTAAAGTCGGCCCAGACGGAAATTTTGACGAAAGTGGCTTAGCGAAGCGGGTTGCTTTAGCTTTTGACGCCGATTCAGAAGTTGCTGATATCGAGACTGTTTATGTAGCTCAGCTCAGCAGCACGGTTGTTCTCAAAGGTCAAGTTGCGAGTCAGGCAATTCTCGACAAGTTGGTGGCGATCGCCTCTGCTGAAGAAGGTGCAACAAACGTGCAAACCGATCAGGTGACAGTCGGCTAGTTCTTCCGAACTCAAGCAGTTTCGATCCGGCTGCGGCTCGAATTAGTCAAAAGTTCGATTAAACCCGCTGCGGCGGGTTTTTTGCTGCCCTCTCCCCCCCTCAAAATATTAATTCTTGTAAATACAACCGATTTCTCTTAAAAAACAGTATAATTGAATACAGAAACTAAAAAAGTTTTAGCGAATAAAAGCAAACCTGACCTGACTGCCCTTTTTATCGACCTATAAGGATCAAAAAATATGAAACTCACTTATCGCGGCTCAAACTACGAGTACGACATTCCGACAGTTGATATGATCGAAGGCGAAGTCGCGGGCAAATACCGGGGCCAAAACTGGAACTATCGGTATCCGAGACACATTCCCAACCCCAAAAAATACGGCGGCACAAACTCTACCAAAAAGCGAGATGCTCAAGCTGGCGATCGGGATGTCGCCGCAGCTAGCGCCTCAGCGACGGTGGAATATTACCCAACAGTTGTGGAAGTGGCGCAAGTACACCGGGCGAATATTTGCAATATTCTCGATCGTAGAAAGCAAGCAGCCAAGGCCAAGGGCGATGAAAGACTGCTGCGCTTGCTAGAACTTGAGTGGCAGCAGATGGTCTGTTAGAGAAAAGCCTGAGAAAATAAAGCGTTTGTCGAGAGGGGGAAATCGAGTTAAGCTCAATTTCCCCCTTTTGATGCTGTTTGTGCGATCGATTTTGCACCCTCGAAGCGATATCAATCGTCGCGATTTTGGGCGATGCGATCTTTTTTAATGCGATCGATCTCCTCAAAACTCTTTTGGGTGCGACGGGTTTTGACGATTAACTCTATAGCTTGGGTTATCATCCAGGGGATAACATCGAGGGCTGGTTTACCTGAAAGCACATCGAGATTGCCCTTGATGCCGATAATGGCTGCTTGCAGGATAAATGCACTTGCGATCGCATGGCGGATGAACTTTTGTCGATCGCTTTGGCTGTTGTTTTTCATGTTCGGAACCTTGTTTGATTAACTACATCAACAGGTTCTCTTTGGGGTTGTAACCTTAATCAAGTCGTAGCGATCGCAGCGAAAAGTCTTGTAAAATCGGGATAGTAGGGGTTTGGGGTAGTAACGATAGTTTGGGGTAGCCCCAGACTTTATGGTAATTTTTGGGACTTTTATGCCGCGAAATACTTACGGGCCTACGGTTAAAGAGCGGGTGAAGCGCCTGTTGCAGGCATTGCTTGCTTTCGTCAATTGGGAATTTGAGGAAAGCTTTAATATTGAGTTCAAGTGGGAAGTGGAAGACAGTACCAACCCCAAACTGATTGTCAAAACAACACTGGTCACTTTGGAATGGTTGATAGCAAAAGACAAATATCCTGGCAAGTTAACTAAAACTCAAATTCGAGAAGCGCTGAAGCTGTTAAAAGACTTGAAGATTTTGCAGGACAACCGCACCCAAACCAAGGGAGTTGATACCTGGCATTTCACGCTGACGCTGTGGTCAAAAGATCAGGAAAAGAATCTCAAGCAGTTTGATAAGGCGTGGGAAGATAGCCGACCAGAAAAGTCTAAAGCTTTAGAGGCAAACTTCAAGAAATCTGATGCGTTTGACTGGCGAAATATTTGCCTCGCCATGTTGGAAGCTGAGAAACCGCTAACCACCAATGCGTTGATGCGCGATGAGGACGATCGCTTTGAGTTAGAAGAAATCCACGTACCGCTAGCATTAGTAGAGCGCAAAAAACCTAATCTGATCGGTGGCGACACCCAAGCAGAACAAGGTTCGCGCCTGTACGAGCCAGAATACGAAGAAAAGCAGCGCTTTGAACACGAACAGTTTTTGCGGGATATTCTCAAAGACGGGAAAGGTAAGCAAAACGGTAAGCGCATCGCTATTATTGGCGAACCGGGGGCGGGAAAAACAACCCTCTTACGCAAAATCGCCTTTTGGGTGCATAAAGAAAACACCGAAATTTTACCCATTTCGATTTCTCTAGCAGATTTACCAGAAACTAATTCCAAACAAGAGTTTCTGGAGCAATATTTACTCGACAAATGGCTGAAAGCAGCGCTACCTTATATCTCGCTGGAAATAGTGGAAGTGACGGAAGCGCTGAAAACCGAACTGAAAAAACTGTGCAATCAGGGGCGAGTTTGGTTGTTGTTGGATGGCGTGGATGAAATGCCCCTGCAGGGAGAAGAACGCCTCTGGGCAATTTCTAACCAATTGAAAGGCTGGGTGGGACAAGCGCGGGTGGTGCTGACTTGTCGGCTGAATGTCTGGGAGGCAAACCGCAACGTGCTGGCAGACAATTTTGAGATTTATCACACCTTGGATTTTAGTTATGGGGATAGTACAACGCCGGATAGAGTGGAGGAATTTATCGCCAAGTGGTTCAACAAAACGCCAAATTTAGGTCAGGAATTGCGACAGGAGTTAGACAAACCAGGAAAAGAGCGCATCAAAGATTTGGTGAAAAATCCCCTGCGGTTGGCGCTGTTGTGCAGCACTTGGAATTTGTGGCGCGATCGTGATGGTTTGCCAGATACAAAGGCGAAACTTTATCAGGGATTTGTCGAGAAGTTTTATGATTGGAAAGGCAAGGAATTTCCCACAGATTCTACTCAGCGGGAGAAATTAAATCGGGCATTGGGAGAGTTGGCCAAGTTGGCGATCGACCAAACTGAATCCCGGTTTCGACTTAAGCACAGTCTGGTTTGTCGGGTATTGGGGCAACCAGATGAGGAGTTGTTTGGGTTGGCGTTGGAATTGGGTTGGTTGAATGAGGTTGGTTTGGCGGCTGAAAGCCCGGATGAAAAAGTTTATGCTTTCTGGCATCCCACGTTTGAGGAATATTTTGCGGCGCTGGCAATTGACGATCGGGATTATTTCTTGCCTCGTAATCATGTCGATAGTCCTGTTTATGGCAAGCGCTATCGCATTTTTGAGCCGCAGTGGAAAGAGGTGATTTTGCTGTGGTTGGGTCGAGAGGAAAAAGATAGAGAGGAGAAAGAGGAGAAAGAGGCATTTATTAAGGGAATCATAAACTTTAACGATGGATTCAATGGTAAATTTTATTGGTATCGAGCTTATTTTCTAGCCGCTGCTGTAATTGCTGAATTTAGAAGTCACTTTGCTGATGAGATTGCACAGCAGATTATAACGTGGAGTTTTGATTGTTTCTATAAAGAAGTTGGTTATTTCTCTAAAAACTTACAGGATGCTCAATTTCATTCTAGTATTATAGAGGGAGCTAGGGCAGCACTGCCGGAAGCAGACTACCCTAAAGCCGTGAATTTTATATTGCCATTACTAGAAGATAAAATTAAGTATCGGCATAGGCGACATGAAGCGATCGAGACTTTAGGAGTAATCGGCACTGGTAATTGTGATGCTATCAAGGCTTTGAATAGCATAATAGACGATGGCTATGAAAATATCTGCTGTGTAGAAATAGCTTCTTGTAGCCTGGTAAAAATTACTACAGGAAATCTACAAGCAAAAGCCCTTCAAAAAATCATTAATTGGATCAATAGCGATCCTACTAAAATTGCTATATCTATTAGTAACCTTTTTATGGGAACTTTAAAAATTGATTTTGAGAGTTTAGATTTTATTATAGAAGTTTTTGCGAAACATCTAGAAAAATTTGACCCCTTTTATTCACATCATAATTGGTTTAGTGCTAAGGCTTTTTTGAATATAGCCCCAATTGACCACCCACAATACCAGTATGCTACGGACATCAAAAATATAAGCGATGCAAGGATTAAGCAACTTGAAGATAGCGTAATAGATGCGTTGCTCAATGATATCAATATCCTAGGTTTAGGGGATATAACAGCAAAAGAATTAGAATCGCAAATTCTTAAAGTAATTTATCATTTAAACTTCATTTTACGTACTAACCAAGACAATGAAATTCAAAAGATAGCTGGTGATTGCTTAACATCAATATTGCTAGGTCAACAAGTCTCCAATCAAGCTATTTTTTTACATTTAGTAATTCAAGGCTTAAAAGATTGCCCAGATTATCGTATCCGCGAAAACTACTCAGTCCTCTGGCACTGCGCCCAAAACCTCCCTTACCCCACCTTCTATGAAGCATGGCACGATTCCGCCACCACACACGATCCAGAAGTCTCAGAAACTACCGGCGATTCTACCCCCTCCGCACAAAGCTTCAACTCAGCAAACTTACCCCAAGTCCTTGCCAATGCTATTGACAACGAACCCGATTTATCTAACAAACTAAAACTAATTTGCATCGACTCTCACCCATTCATCGAATCTGAAAACCCTGCCCCAGAAATTTACGACCAGATGCTCAATCAAAAATGTCCAGAGTGGCAGAATGGGTATCCAGAAACAATGCAAAAACTCAAACTTTATTGGAATTACCTGCGCCGCCAAAGCGAAATTCCCCTGTTTTTCATCTGCTACGACTCCACAGCACTCTCAGCCACACCCACAGGATTTAGCGATTCATTTCTGAAAGCTTTAAGCAAATTCGATCGCGCGATTTGTGTCCTGTGCGAACAAGGAAATATTCCCTTGCCAACTTTTTCACCCAGTCAACCCGATTTAGTCGCTGCTGTTGTAGCATGGATTCGGCGAAGTATACTAGAAAATAGATATCCTATTTAAGAGTCGATCGACAAAGCAGGAACTATGACACTTACAAAGATCGAGTATAAATATATAGAACTCAACGAAGACAATGTTCCCATCATAGCCGGAACTACGATGAAAGTCGTTGAATTAGTCGAAGCTGAGATAGCTTATGGTTGGAGTCCAGCAGAATTACACCTCAATCATCGCTATTTAACTATGAGCCAAATTATTTCTGCGTTAGCTTATTATTGCGATCGCAAACAAGAACTCAATGCAGAAATCAAGCGACGAGAAGAGTATGTTAAACAGGCAGAAATTGAAGCTGGCGAATCTCCTTTTGCTGCTAGACTACCTGCTCAAAGGCTATTGCCTTTATAGCTTCCCTTACATTCACCCCTTGACACAAACCACCTGCTTCAAAGTCGCCACAACTTCCACCAAATCCGACTGCTGACTCATCACCTCATCAATCGGCTTATAAGCCCCCGGAATTTCATCTAAAAATTGCTCATCTTTCCGGCACTCAACCCCCTCAGTCTGCCGCACAAAATCATCAAGAGTAAATACATTCTTCGCTTGAGTTCGAGACATCAATCGCCCCGCACCGTGACTGCAACTACAGTAACTCTCAGCATTTCCCTTCCCTTTAACAATGAAAGACTTCGCCCCCATCGAACCCGGAATAATCCCGTAATCCTCAACATCCGCGCGCACAGCACCCTTGCGAGTAACATACACATCTTCGCCAAAATGCACCTCTTTTTCCGCGTAATTGTGATGGCAATTCACTTCTAATAACGGCTTAACAGATTTGCCGCCCGCGACGTGCTTTTCCACAATGCGCTTAAACCGATTCATCATCACATCCCGGTTAAAACGAGCATAATCCTGCGCCCACTGCAAATCGTGCCAGTAAGCCGCAAACTCCGGCGTGCCCGCTACAAAATAAGCCAAATCTTTGTCAGCCAGATTAATTTCTGCCAGTTTAGCTAAATCTTTCGCCGTCTCTATATGCTGCTGTGCGAGCAAATTGCCAATGCCGCGAGAACCGGAATGCAGCATCAGCCAAACAAAGTTTTCAGTATCAACACAAACCTCAATAAAATGATTGCCGCCGCCGAGGGAACCCAATTGTTTTAAAGCTTTATTGTCTTGGTGCTGCACGCCTTGATGAAGTTCCTTAAATTCTCGCCATCCCTGCCAATTAGTAACAGTTGTTTCTACTTCCTTGTTTTCGGAAAATCCCACGGGAATTGCGGCTTCGATATCGAGGCGAATTTGTTTTAGTTTGCCTTCTAATTTGTTGGCGGTGAATGGCATTTTAATGGCAGCCATCCCGCAACCAATATCAACGCCCACAGCAGCCGGAACAATCGCTTCTTTTGTGGCAATTACTGAACCGACTAAAGCACCTTTTCCTAAGTGTACGTCGGGCATTAGCGCGACGTGTTTGAATACAAAGGGCAAAGATGCTACGTTTGCGGCCATCTTGGTTTCTTTTTCGCCTAGGGCGTGATTTGCCCAAGATAATACTGGTTTTGGGGTTGATATGTCTAATTTTTCGTAGGGCATTTTTATTGAGATTTATTTTGCTTATTGTTATGTAGTATATATTGTAGCATAAATAATTTATGATGTCAAATTCACCTTACTGGCTGATTTTATTAGGGCGCGTCAGCTTAACATCAAATGCAGCACCGATATTGTTGGTAAGTCCGACAGCCCGATAGGGAATGAATTCCCTGTCTCATAGCAAAAGTCCTCTAAAAGAGGACTGAAATCGATAAGGCTTTCCCTCACAATCAGCAGTCGGTTTTAACCGACTTTCGCTATGAGGCAGGGGTTTAAACCCCTGCCGGATTGCGGGAAAGTGCGTATTTTCTGACGCTACATTTTACAAATTCGGAGTCTTTCCCGCCGCCTTCTGCACAGGAATAGCAACCGCCTGCGGTTTCTTATTCCCTGCAAACATCCCGAAGAAATCGTGCAGCAAAATATAGAAACACGGAATAATAAACAACGTCAGCAAAGTCGCCAGCGACAAACCGGAAAACACCACCACACCCAGCGGTTGCAAGAATTCCGAACCGTCTCCAATGCCCAAAGCTAGGGGAAATAAACCCAAAACTGTGGTAATAGTTGTCATCAAAATCGGACGCAAGCGCTGAGGTGCCGCCCTGAGAATTGCTGTTGTACGATCGACCTTTTCGTCTTCCAGAATTTGGTTCGCCAACTCCACCATAATAATCGCATTATTTACCACAATTCCCACCAGCAAAATCGCCCCCACAATCACCGTTGCGCCGATCGCAGTTTTAGTCGCATACAGCCCGAAAATCCCCCCAGCCAAGGCCAGCGGCACCGTTAACATAATCACCAGCGGATCGACAAGCGAATTGTACTGCACCGCCATCACCACAAATACCAAAAACGCCGCCAAAGAGCCCAAAACAATCAGCGAACTTTGCAATTCTCGGTTAGTTTCCGCCGCAGAACTAGGTATCACTCGCACTCCCGGCGGCAATTTGATTTCCGACAAAACTGCATCCACTTGTTTCAAAGCATCGCCCAAACTCGCGCCCTTATTAATATTCCCAGCAATCATGAAAACTTGGCGCTGGTTAAGCCTTTGAATTTCCCCAGGCGCTTTTCCAAGTTCAATATTCGCCACATCGCTCAAGCGGATAATGCTGTTATCCCTAGCAGTTAAAGGGATAAATTTTAGTGCGGAAATCGATTGGACAGCAGCGCGATCGAATTGTACCCGCACATCAACCAAACGGTTTCCCCGCTGCAATTGCGTGGGAACAGAACCTTGAATTGCTGTCTGAATCGCCTCTCCAATTTGCCTCGCATTCAACCCGTAGATTTCTGCTTGTTCCCAGTTGGGGCGAATCTGCACTTCCGTTTGTTGCGGGTCTCCATCCGGGCGAAAAGTAGCTAAATTTACCTTCTGATCCAAAGTTGCCAATACCTCGCGGCCAGTTTGCTGCAATATTTGTTCGTTTTCGCCCTGAAGCAGGACATCAACTTCAGCGCCGCGTACTGGCGAATTAGTTAAAACCAAACCCCGCACATTTTCTGGATTCAGGCGCAAACGAGTATTTTTGGGCAAATCAATTTTTTTATTCAATTCTTGCGTAACTCGCTGCACAAAATTCAATGTATTGGTGCCAGGTTTCAGCGTAATGTTGCAGCCGCCGCGCAGCACATTCTCCACCGTATTGTTGCCGAACAACAGCCCGCCCACCGTCGTCAAAGTGTATAGAGTTTCTGGTTGGCTGAGGATAATTTTATCAGCTTCTGCCATGATTCTTTGGTTGGTTGCCAAATTAGTGCCGGCAGGAAACAAAGCAAACAATCTCGCTTGACCGGTATTAATTCTGGGCAATATTTCCTGGGGAATTTGACCAGCCATCAGCCAACTGCCGCCGCCCAATCCAATAATCGCTACTGCAATTATAATCAACCGCCACCGCACTACTCCCGATAAAAATTTACCGTAACCGACGGTAGCATTGGTAAAAGCTCGATCGAATGCGCGCAGCGGCCAAAAGTTGCTCAAACCGCTGGATACCCGCAGCGCTAGCAGTCGAGAAGCCATCATCGGTACAACTGTCAATCCGACAATCAGAGAGGCTGCGACGGAAAAGCTGATGGTGAGGATTAATTCGTTGAAAAGTAAGGAAACTAAGCCGCCGATGAGCAAAAATGGCAGTACAGCAACTAAGTTAGTAATGGTGGAAGCAAATAAAGCTGATTCTAATTCTTGGCTGCTTTTTTCTGCTTGCTGGATCAACTGCTTGTTACTTAAGCGCTGCTTGCCATTGGCACTGTTTTTATTGCTGGTTCCTTCGACAATATTCTCCAGCATGACGATCGAGTTATCGACCACAATTCCCACACCCAGCGCCAAACCGCCCAAACTGAAAACGTTCAGAGATAGGCCAAAAACTCCCATCAGGATAATCGCCATTAAAGTTGCGAGGGGAATTGCCAGGACAATAATCAAAGTTTGGCGAAGGGAAGCGAGGAACAGCAATACAGATGCCCCGGCTAAAACAGCCCCGGTTAAACCCGAAAATAGGACATTGCTAATAGAATCGCGGATGAACTTAGACTCGTCGAAGGTATTGACGATAGTCGTACCTTCGGGAATTGCCCCGGATGCTTTTAATTCTTCTAGCCGCTTTTTGATGCCGTCTACAACTGAGATTGTATTGGCGTCCGGCTGCTTTTGAATGCTAATTTTTACGGCTGCTTTCTGATTGAGAAATACTTTAACTCGCTCTTCTTCTGTACCGTCAATTACCTGAGCAAAATCTCGCAAAAACACTCGTTTTGGCGGATTGGAACCCGATGCTTGAAAAGAAATTGCCTGAATTTCTTTGGCGTTTTTAAATCGCCCGACGGTACGGGTTAAAGGTTCCGCTGCTTCTTGCCGCAGTCGCCCGCCGGAAGTGTCGAGGTTGCGGGATTCGAGGGCTGATAAAACGTCGGAAATACTGACGCCTAAAGATTGCAAGCGATTTAAGTCAATATTTACTTGAATTTCTTCTTGCACGCCGCCGGCAACGTCAACTGCTGCTATTCCAGGAATTACGTTTAGTTCTCTGGATAATTCTTCGTCGGCAAATACACGCAAATCAACTCCTTGCAAGGAGTTGGAAGTGAGGGCAAATTCGTAAATCGGCTGCTGGGAAGGGTCAACTTTGAAGAGAGTGGGCGATTCAACTGTATCGGGAAGTCGGTTGCGGATGCGGTTGACAGCGGCGGTGGCGTCGTTGAGGGCCTGGTCGATGTTGCCCCCGGGTTTGAAAAATAAATCGACGCTGACTTGTCCTTCGCGAGTCCGCGAGAAAACTTGGATGACGCCTTCAGTTGCGGAAAGTCCTTGTTCGAGGGGGCGGGTAACTTCGTCTATTGCTACTTCTGGGGAGACTCCGGGGGCGTTTAAGCGCACGCCTATGCGGGGATAGGTGATTGAGGGTAGCAAGTCAACGGGCAGTTGGGTGATGTAGAAAAAGCCCACGATTATAATAGCAAGTGTCAGCATGAGGGTGCCGATGTGGCGGCGAATCGCGGTCGCGCTAATGCTAAATCCGGTTTTGTCGGCTGTCATTTGATTTTAGATTTTAGATTTTAGAATTGAAAAGTTTACACCGTCAGTCCGCCTGCAAAGGAATGAATCGCGGGGCTGGCGACCAAATTGTTTTCGGTCAGGCTTTATTTTGTATAGGCAGTGAGAGAATATTTACGCTCTGCACCTGACAAGTAGTATAATAAATTTTAATAAATTGTCAAAAATGTTTTTTATAATATTCCTTTAGAGGTAGTCGATCGCCCAAAACGCAGATTGACATAAATTGCGATCGGCTTTTTTATCGATCGAAAGCAATTGCGATTTACCCCTATCGTGGGGATGGGTTAACTATATTGTTGGTCTTACCCACAGATTGGTTGTAAAACCCGCCCCTCCATTATTATTCGGCGTTGCTGATTTACGGTATGGAAAGCTAAATATGCCGGGTCTTCCGTACTTAGTGTGCTAATTTATCTGAAATTAATAGCATAATTTTTTACACAGCAAGGGTTTGCGGCCTTACTTTAGGATCGCGAATTAAATAATTTACACAAGTTTGTGGGATGGGCATCCCGCCCATCCCACAAGAAGCATAAAAATTGTAAGTTATTAAATTTTCATTCCTTAGTTAATTTGGAGCCATTTTTTCCTTCCATTCATAGATAGCTTGGGTTTTAACTACTTAAACTAATCGTTTGGCACACTAAGTAAGTAAGGAAGAGCCAGCTTTACTACAAAGTTCTTTCTGCTGATTTACTGCCATTCACCACCTTTCCTAAAAAAAACCGGTTTCTTCATAAAACCGGGTTTTTAACACTCAAATTGCGTGTTGTCGATACCAATCAATCGTCTTTTTCAACCCTTCCTTAAACTTTACCTCCGCCACAAAACCAAACTTTTCCTTAGCCCTTTGGGTATCCAAACAGCGGCGCGGCTGACCGTTTGGTTTGTCTGTTTCCCAAACAATTTCTCCCTCAAATCCCATCAATTCGCAAATCGTTTCCACTAAATCGCGAATTTTAACTTCGCTATTCGTTCCCAAATTAACCGGGTCAGATTCACTGTAATCTTGCGTTGCCATCACAATTCCCCGCGCGGCATCTGTGGAATACAAAAACTCGCGGCTAGGGCTGCCGTCGCCCCAAACTGGCAGTGTTTTGTCTCCCCTTTCTTGCGCTTCGTAGACTTTACGAATTAATGCGGGGATGACGTGGGAACTTTTCGGGTCAAAGTTATCTTCCGGGCCGTACAGATTTACTGGTAGCAAGTAGATACCGTTGAATCCGTACTGCTGGCGGTAGGATTGCAGTTGCACTAATAAGGCTTTTTTGGCAATTCCGTAAGGTGCGTTAGTTACCTCTGGATAGCCGTTCCACAGGTCGTCTTCTTTGAAAGGAACTGGGGTTAAATTGGGATAAGCGCAAATCGTGCCTACGCAGACAAATTTTTCGACTTTTGCTTCGTAGGCGGCGTGGATTAGTTGCGCGCCCATCATCAAATTATCGTAAAATAATTCAGCCGGTTTGAGTTGGTTTAAGCCGATGCCGCCGACGTGGGCGGCGAGGTGAATGATGATATCTTGTTTGTCGGCGGCGCGCTTGCAGTTTTCCATGACGCGAAGGTCGCAGTCGCGCGATCGAGTTACCGAAATTTTATCAGCATCGGCCCCTGCTTTCACTAGCTGGTCGATTACCTGACGGCCCAAGAAACCGGCGCCGCCCGTGACTAGAATGCGTTTGCTGCTTAAATCCAAGCTTGTCATAATTTTAGCCTCGGGATTTTGAATAAAGGTCGATCGACAATTTCAATTCTAAAATTGTTGCTTTGGCAAAAAAAAGCTTTCAGCTACAGGATGAGGTTACCCACAAATTTGTTTTAGCTGCAGCAGATAGGGACAATTTGCGCCGTGCACACCCGAAAGTTAGATATAGGGGTCGCGACTCCTCAACGATCATTTTAAGGTTTTTTTTAGCCCGCACAGCCAAAAATTTTGCGAGCAATTAAGCTGGTTCTTTGAATGCCGATCGCGCTACGCTAATAGCTGTAACAACCCTCTCATCAGTTGTGAAGTGTGTGCAGGGGCAATCCTCCGGTGCGCGCCTTTCGCCAAAGGGGGTAAACACGGGACCCTACCCCTACAAATTGTCCGCACTGACGGCTTAGTTGAGCGACTTAATCAAATCCGTTGCCCGAACCCCGACCTTGCTGTTCTAAAGCTTTCATGTCAGCATCTACCATTAAATGTACTAACTCCTCAAAAGTTACAGACGGTTCCCAATTTAATTGCTGGCGCGCCTTAGTCGAATCGCCAATCAACAGTTCGACTTCTGCCGGACGCAAGTAGCGTTCGTCAAACTCCACATATTTTTGCCAATCTAAATTGACGTAAGTAAAAGCCAAATCGAGAAATTCCTTAATGGAATGGGTCTCGTTCGTAGCAATGACATAATCGTCAGGCTTGTCTTTTTGCAGCATCAGCCACATCGCTCGCACGTAGTCTTTAGCATAGCCCCAATCCCGCTTGGAATCGAGATTGCCCAAGTAAATCTTTTTCTGCTTGCCGGCGACTATTCTGGCAACGGCGCGAGTAATTTTGCGAGTTACAAAAGTTTCGCCACGGCGGGGAGATTCGTGATTGAACAAGATGCCGTTGCAGGCAAAAAGTCCGTAAGATTCGCGATAATTTATTGTTTGCCAGTGCCCGTAAACTTTGGCGCAGGCGTAAGGACTTCTGGGATAAAAAGGAGTTGTTTCCTTTTGCGGAACTTCCTGCACCAAACCGAACATTTCCGAAGAACCTGCTTGATAGAACCGCACTTCTATGCCGGTGCGGTGCTGATAGTCCCGAATTGCTTCTAGCAGCCGCAATACTCCCATCCCTACAGTGTCCACCGTATATTCCGGCGAGTCAAAACTGACTCGAACGTGAGATTGAGCGCCTAAGTTATAAATTTCTACCGGCTGAACTTCTTCCAATATCCGGCGGAGAGTGGTGCCGTCCGTCAAGTCGCCGTAGTGTAGAAACAGGCGCGCACCCTCGCTGTGAGGATCGACATAGATGTGGTCAATTCGATCGGTATTGAAACTAGAACTGCGCCGGATAATGCCGTGAACTTCATATCCTTTCTCTAACAGTAATTCGCTCAAGTAGGAGCCGTCTTGACCTGTAATACCTGTTATTAGCGCTCGCTTACGTTGCGTCATCTGATTTTCCTTTGACAGGCTGTGTTTATTCACAAGAAACTTTTTGGCAGAGGCTGTTGATCCCTGCCGGCCGTATTCTCAAACTCTACGTTAACTGCTTTATAAAACTTACTCAAACTTAACTTTAGTTACCTAAAGCCCGTTGAAGTTTACTTCCTACGCTGTTGGGTAGTGGGCTATCCCCCTTAAGCCAAAGGTTATAGAGTTAAGTTTAACACCTAAGCCTAAAGCAGTCTATCTAGAAGAACTGATCTTTCTAGATGAAGAAGAGGTAGGTTTATTTAAGTATTTGCCCCTTTAGTTAAGCTCACAATTCTTCGATCGGCATCCAGGAACTGTTTAGTTTTGACAAAGAGTTTGTCGCTGATTGTCGGTAGTCAGCATCAGTGGTCAGTAACAAATAAAACTAACTACCGAGTGCTGACTGCGGACAAAAATTAATATGCGCCGTTATTTTTGGGAAAAATCACAACTCCAATTGTTTTGAAAACAATCCACATATCCATCCAAAGGTTTTTGTCATTTGCGTAATAGAGGTCGATTTGGACTCGGCGGGGATAGGGAATGTCGTTGCGACCAGACACTTGCCACAAGCCTGTAATTCCAGGTCTTATGGTGAGAATTTTGTTGATGTGACGGCCGTATCTCGGCAGTTCTTCTTCAACTAAAGGTCTCGGTCCGACGACGCTCATATCTCCTTTTAAAACATTCCAAAACTGGGGAAACTCGTCTAAACTGGTCATTCGTAAAAATCTTCCAATCCAGGTAATTCGAGGGTCTTGTTTCAGCTTGAAATTGTCCTCAAACTCTTGACGCAAATGCGGAGAATTTTCCATGATTTCCAGCAATATATCGTCCGCATTTTCCACCATCGTTCTGAATTTAAGGCAATAAAACCTTTTACGGTTTTTGCCTACTCGTTCCTGTACGTAAAAAATAGGCCCGGACGAGCTTAAGGCGATTAAGAAAGCCAAAAGCAGGTAAACCGGAGCAAACAGGATCAGAACCGATAAGGAAAACAGGATGTCAAATAACCGCTTGAAAAGTTCTCCGTCGAGGCTCTGTAGAGAACGACTTATGCGTCTATCTCCTTGCAGGACAGACCCAAAACCGCGTCTTGCGATCGCTCGAATTACCTTGCCGGAGATTAGTTGGCTGTCGGCAGTCATCTTACTCCTTCACTTCACACCACACACAGTCATGATCATAAAGCCTCAAGACGCTTTGTTCTCTGAATTATGTTTCCAATACTCAATTTTCTGCATTCAGAAGAAGGAAGAAGGAAGAAGGAAGAAGGAAGAACGAAGAAGGAAGAATGGACAAGGTACTTATGTAGAGAGGTTTTGAGGGCTTCGGAAGCAAGAAGGAATATTTTCTGCCTCTCCTAGTCTCCCCCTCTCCCCCTATCTCCCCCTCTCAACTCCCAGACTTGGTAAAATCACAGGATTGAAATTCCTGATAGCACTGTTCGACAAAAGCCAGATAGCGCTGCTCAAAGACTTCCGGGGCAAACTTTTCGGCGCGCAAGCGTGCCATTTCCGGCTGAAATTTTCCTTGCAACTGCTCAAATTCCTCGACGGCTTCGACTATAGCTGCTGCGGTTTGGGATGCAAAAAATAAACCAGTCCCTGTTTCTGGGTGTTGGCGAATGTCGAACACTGTCTCCAAAGCGCCCCCTGCTGCATAGGAAATTACTGGTGTTCCGCAAGCTTGAGCCTCTACCAAAGCTATGCCAAAATCTTCGCAAGCTGCATATACAAAGGCTTTCGCCTCTGCCATGTACTTTTCAACTATGGAGGCGGGCTGCCAGCCGAGCACTTGCACGTTGGGTTTGGCGATTTGCCGAATCATTTCTAATTCTGGCCCGGTGCCGATGACAATGAGAGTATGCCCGAGTTGATTGAATGCTTGGACGATCGCACTTACGTTTTTGTAACTTACCAACCGACAAACTGTGACGTAAAAGTCTTGTTTTTGCCGCATCAAGGAAAATCGCTCGATATTTACCGGCGGATAAATCACCTGGGCCCGCCGCCGATAGCACCGCCAAATCCGGCGCGCAGTGTGTTGAGAGTTAGCGATGAAATAATCAACGCGATTGGCGGAAATTACGTCCCACTGCCGCAGTCGATGCAACAAATATCGCGTCAGCAGACCCTGGATGCCTCGTCCGGCTTTGCTGCTACGCAAATAGTCAAAAGTTAAGTCCCAAGCGTAGCGCATGGGCGTGTGGCAGTAGCAGACGTGCATTTGCTGGGGACTGGCGAGGATGCCTTTGGCGACAGCATGGGATGATGAGAGGATGATGTCGTATTCTCGCAGATCTAGTTGTTCGATCGCGATCGGCAGAAATGGCAAATATTTTTGGACGCCACGGCGGGCTGCGGGAAAGTGCTGCAAAAATGTTGTGCCAATCTGTCGCCCGAAAAGATAGCTTTCGGGATTGGCCGATTCAAAGTCGATGAGGGCATAGATATCTGCCTCGTCTACGTGTTTGAGAATTTCCTGCACTACGAGTTCTGAACCGCCAGTAGCTAAGGGCGTCAACCATTCGTGAACTAGGGCGTATTTGAGTTTTTTCACTTTATGTAGCCGATCAAACGATTTGTTAGCGCCAGTGCTGTCAATATTAGTCTTACTGAGGGATCACTTACGCAATATCCAGTCATCAACCAGGTTTCTACGTAGGTATTTAGCTCAAACCAAGGATTTTGGGAATAAACGGAGTTTTTGTCCAATCAACCACAGCAAAACTGCACTCTCCGGCAGTGATTTCCCCGATAATTGACAAGAAATACTATTAGGCGGAATATTGAAGGTGATTTGCGATCGCCTAAATCTGCGGAAGGGGCGATCGGCTCAATGTGGTGTGAGGAAAAAATGTCCAAATTTTTGTGGAAGGGACTTTTAGTTAGTCCGGCGGTATTGGCAGCAAGTTTAGTCGTATGTTCGACGGCGCTAGCAGCAGAGCAACCTGTAGAAATTGCCACGGCAGCTCAAGCTGATAAATTGCAATTAGCAGGTGCTGCAACCGAGGCAGCCAAGTCTGAGACAGCAAAGCCTGAGACAGCCGAACCAGCGTCACTAGCTAGTAAATCAACTGTTGAAACTATTGAGAAAGAAAGTGCGAACCTCTACGAGGGCTTCACTAACGATTTGAGCGCCCCAGTTGCCGAACAAGCAAAAGCACCGGAAAACGCAGTTGCAGCAGATTTAAGCGAAACCAAACCCGCAGGAGCGCCCGCAAATTTAAGTGCCGAACCACCTGTCGCGGAACAAATCCCCGCAGTCGCACCCGCAAACTTAAGCGAAACGCAACCCGTCACCATTGCACCGGCTAATTTAAACGCAGAAAAAGCTGGCATACAACCCGAGCAGATTTCGCAATCCACTGATTCAAGTGCCCAACCTCAAGCACAGTCTAATGTTTTAGAACAAATCAACCAATACAGCGCCGAAGACAGTAGCAGCGAAGATGCAGTTGGCCAAGTAACCTCAGTTTCGCAACTTTCCGACGTTCGACCCACCGATTGGGCCTTCCAAGCTTTGCAATCCCTAGTAGAGCGCTACGGGTGCATAGCTGGCTATCCTGACGGCACTTTTCGCGGCAACCGGGCGATGACTCGCTACGAATTTGCAGCAGGTTTAAATGCGTGTTTGGATAAAGTTACCGAGCTAATTCAAGGCGGTTCGAGAAATCTGGCGACGCGAGAAGATTTGGCTTCTGTGCAAAGGTTGCAAGAAGAATTTGCGGCGGAATTGGCAACTTTACGTGGCCGCGTCGATGTTTTGGAAGCGCGCACCTCTGAATTAGAAGCAAATCAGTTTTCAACTACGACTAAACTCAACGGCGAAGTGGTATTTGCTGTGACCGGTATCGCCGCCGGAGATGATGCTAACGGCCGCGAAGCTGATAGAACGACTGCTTTTGGCAGCAGGGTTCGTCTCAATTTTGATACGAGTTTCTCAGGTGAAGACTTGCTGAGAACTCGACTGCAAGTTTTGAATTTGGGTTCGTTTTCTACTAATAATACCAAAACCGCTGAAGGGGAATTGCGGTTTAATGCTGGGCCTTTTGGCGAGGCTAGCAATACTGTAGGTTTAGATGCGCTGCTTTACCAATTCCCTCTCGGCAAAAGCACGACTGTAATTCTCGAAGCCAACGCAGGCGCTGCTGATGATTTTACCAACACTGTCAACCCTTACTTTGACGGAGACGGCAGCTACGGCGCTCTTTCTAACTTCGGTACTCGCAACCCGATTTACTATTTGACTGGCGGTTCTGGCATCGCTCTGCGGCATCAGTTTGGGGAAAAACTGGAGCTGAGTTTGGGATATTTGGCGGGCAATGCTGCGAGCCCGACGCGGGGAAATGGTTTGTTCAACGGTTCTTACGGCGGTTTGGCTCAGTTGACTTTCAAACCCAACGACAACATGGCTTTAGGTTTAACTTACGTTAATTCCTACAACTTTGTTACCGGTACCGGCAGCAATGCTTCTAATTTCCCGGCGCGTCTCGGTTCCTTTGGGTTCGACAGCGATACCACTCTGCCAGTTTCTAGCAATTCCTACGGCGCGCAAGCTTCGTGGCAGTTGAACCGGAGATTTGCAATTGGCGGTTGGGCGGGTTACACCAACCAGCGCATTTTATCCAACTTGGCTACTCCTACCGATTCTGTGCAGCGGGGAGACCAAAAAATCTGGAACTGGGCAGTTACTTTGGCTTTTCCCGATTTGTTGAAAGAAGGAAATGTGGCGGGTATTCTGGTAGGTATGGAGCCGCGGGTGACGAGTTCTACTAATCGGACTTTGCCGGAAGATAAGGATACTTCGCTGCACGTTGAAGGTTTCTATCAGTTTAAGTTGAGCGATAATATTTCGGTCACTCCCGGTCTGATTTGGCTGACTGCTCCTGACCACAATAAGGATAATTCTGATTTGGTGATTGGGGTAATCAGAACGACGTTTACTTTCTAGGAGTTGTATATTCGGGGCGGGCTAGAAGCCCACCCCACAAGAGTTTGATTTTTTTTGAAATAAAATTTAAATGTAGAACAGCTTAAGAGCGCATTCGACTTATTGTATAAATCTTTGATTGATAGGGAAACCGCAGATGCAACGCAGATGCCTTTCAAGAAGAGCGAGCGAATGAATGCAATTAAAGTCTATTTTGTTTCAATAGAAACGACCAGCTTTAGTAAAAGCTGGTCTGCACAAATAGTTAAATCCGTTGTTTGTTGTTCTCACAGTGTTTTTTTCACAGTGAGGAAACCCAAATTGCACGTTTCTTTGCAGCGGGTTCTAAGAAACATATCATCTGTCTTAAGTGGTACTTTTGCAACAAGAATTATTTTTTTGTAATAAAACTTTACATTAGTCGGGTTGTTCGATCGCACATCGTATCAAGCCGGAGCTTGCTGCGGTCTGCCCCAGACAATCCGCTCCTGCTTGTATACAACCATACCCGGTTTTGCGCCTTTCGGCTTGTATACATATTTCGGTTCTGTATAAACCACCGGGACTTGTTCGCTGTGGCGGGCGCGACTGTAGTAAGCAGTCATGTCGGCGGCAAATTGCAAATCGGTTTCTTCAGCCACTGTACCGGGTTTGAGACGCAGCAAAGCGTGGCTTCCGGGAATCTCTAGGGTGTGAAACCACAAGTCATAGTCATTAGCGGTACGAAAAGTGAGTTGGTCGTTTTGGCGGTTGTTGCGCCCGATTAATAATTCAAAGCCGCTGGGGGTTTGGTAGCGGTGAAATTCGATCGCAGCATTTTTGTCACTGCCACGGTAATCTGATACAACTAGATATTTTTGCTGGATCAGTTCTTCGCGGATTTCGGCGAGGGTTTGCAAATCTTGGGTGTTGCGGTAGGTTTCCAATACCGCAATCGCGACTTCGACTTGTTCTAAATAGTCGATTTCTTCCTGTACGGCGGCTAACAAAGGTTCTACTGCAATGCGGGCTCTTTTAAGTTTTTGGTGCTTTTTGTAGATTGCTTGAGCGTTTTGAACGGCGTTTTTTTCCACGTTTAGCGGAATTATCACGGGTTTTTCGGTTTCAAAGTCGGGGAGAGAAATTGATTTCATTCCGGGTTCCCAATGCTGCAAGTTTGCCATCAGCAAGTCGGCTTGGGATTTGTGGGTGTCGGCATCTGCTGATTGCTGCAATCGTTCTTTAAATGTGTTGGCTTTGAGGCGCAGTTTTGCTAGGACATTGTTGAGTTTTTGGGTAAGTTGATGCCGCAGTTGGGCGAATACTTGTTGATTGATTTCGCCTGTGTAGTAGCTGTTGAGTATTTCTTGAACGGAAGAAGGAAGTTCGGCAACGGATTTTGTAACGGATTTAACGGATTTAACGGATGTCTGGAGGGAGGAAGAAGGGACGAGGGGGGAGGGATTTTCTGGTGTTGGCCAGTCGATGACGGTGTAGCCTTCAGGGGTAAAACTCGGGTGAAATTTGGAGTTTTCTAGGCATTGCAGCCAGTATAGCCAGCGCTGGAATAGTTGCTGCCATTGGTCGGGATTGAGGCTGTCGGTGGATTGTTCGGGGTCTAAAGAAGCCGATCGAATCATTGACCCAATTAAGGCCTTACTCAACCCTCGGTAATTCTTCAACATATTGCGGTTTAATGGGCCGGGAACCAGGCTAATTCGTGATTGCCAGCGGTTTTGAGATTCGCTCAGACTCGGTACTGCATCGGTCAAAGACGGGGGCATTTCGTAGGGTTGCCCGGTTTGGATGGGACGGACGGTGGACTGTTTGGCGCTGACTTGGTGGGCGCAGGTGACAACGAGGTTGTCTTGGGCGGTGAGGATGACGTTGCTGTATTTGCCCATGATTTCGGCGTAGAGATGCCAGAGGGCGGGTTCGCCCGGACGTTTGGCGAATTGCAAGTCGATGACTCTTTCCCAGGATGAAACGGGGGCGATGGAAACTAAGGCTAAACCGCTGAGTTGGTGCCGCAGTTGTTCGCTGAAGGTGAAGGTATCGGGAATGCGGGGCGGGGGGTCGCCGACGCAGATGCGGGCGGCCACAGGATGCCAGGAAAGGTCAATCCAGCCGCGCCCTTTCATGGTGCGGAGGGCTAGGGACACGGTGAATCGATCGCGCTGGTAGACTTGTTCTAAGCGCGCTGGCAGCCATTGGGCTCGCAGTTCGCTGCAAGTGGCGGTTAAAGTTGTAAAGTCTACGGGTTGCACGGTGGCCTCTTTGCGATCGATCGAACTATGTATGTCTATGCTGACAGATATTGGTCGTATTTAACCGATATTATCAAAGTTTTGAAACCAGATTTGAAAAGACGTATCAGAGGCAGGCATTTTGCTGGCCTCACAATCAATCTCTTTTCTTCTGGTGGAACAGGCATCTTGCCTGTTGCCTATCAGATGCAGGCAAGATGCCTGCCCCACAAAAAATCTAACTTATTGTGGAACAGGCATCTTGCCTGTTCCTAAATATCTTCGATTAAGCCTAGTAAATTCCTGTTATTGTTAGTTAAATGGAAAACATATCAATTTTAGAACAAGCCGCTAAATCGAATACAAAACCATCTTCCGCCGCCGTAGTCGCCGCCCTCCTAGAAGCCGAGAAAAACGCCAAAAAAAATAAAATGCGCTATGATTTCGAGCAATTAACCGGCAATTGGCGCCTGTGCTTTATCACAGGCACAAAAAAGACTCGACAAAAAGCAGGAATTGTGTTATGTGCGGGACGTTACATTCCTGAGTGGGTGGCAAAAATCCAAATTGCTTACTCGGTAGAACCTGTTGCGGATGGGGAAACGCTTGGAGAAACGGGCAAAGTAGAGAATTCGGTGCGAGTTGGGGCGATCGAACTAACTCTTTCCGGGCCGACTAAGTTTTTGGTAAATAAGAATATTTTAGCTTTTGATTTTACCAGAATTACCGTGAAATTGTTGGGTAAAACTGTGTATCAAGGATTTATTCGCGCTGGTGAATCGCGGGAGGCGGAATTTTTTAGTTTGAGTGTGGGGAAGCAGGCTTTTTTTGCATATTTTTTAATAGAAGATGGGATAATTGCCGCGAGGGGAAGGGGCGGCGGATTGGCTTTGTGGGCGAGAGTTTAGCGGTTCTTAATTGGCTGCAATATAGCAGGTAATTCACCTTATTCATTTGGGAATTGGCGGGATATTTGTTCTGCTTGGCGGTTGACTTCTGTTGTTTACTGCATCAATATTACTCAAAGTAGTAGCTTCCCCTGCGCGCGATCGCCCACTTCCCGCATAATCGGTAAAGCTTGGTTATAGTATTTCAATGCTTCTTGCGGTTGAGAAATATGGTTGTACACTGCACCAATATTACTCAAAATATTAGCTTCCCCGCGCGATCGCCCACTTCCCGGTTGATTGGTAAAGCTTGGTTAAAATATTTCAATGCTTCATGCGGTTGGGAGATGGTGCCGTACACTAAACCAATATTATTCACAGTAGCAGATTCCCCCCTGCGATCGCAAAAGGTATCGACTGCGACTAATCTGGATTGTTAGATCCTCTGTTGGTAAGCAGTTCTAGTATTTAGACTAGGGAATTGACACAGAGCCAAATCACGAACTATATTAGAGACATGGATGCAGCAGAAATGCTCTAAGCATGATATCCCCTTACCCACTAGGGTCGAGGAAGTTCCGGTAAAAACGTTGTGAATAGCAAAATTTATTTTTTGACGAAGGCTCTTTAAGGAGCTTTTATTACTTTATGGCTTTGGTAACGTCGGATTATTCAACATTTTTTTAGCTATGACAAAGAAAAAGAAAAAAACAACAAACGTAATCATAAAAACCAAACCAGATCTCGCAAGGATTCAGAAGGCTTAACATTTACACAACTCAACAATCCTTTTTCTGGTCTATCTCAAGAAGTTATAGCTGAGATACTCGTTGAAGCGGGGCGATCGCATGAAATAGAGTTCAACGAATCTTTAGAGAAGCTGGTAGAAAAAATTAGCTCTGTTGATGTCTTGCATCTACTTTCTATTCTTGCATTTTATGGTCTTTCTGTTGGGATGACGAAAACAGGTAAAACCTCTAAAAATAAAAATCCTACAATCCGCCAGTCTCATGTAGAGCTTGTTCAAGCATTAGCTTTACGTTCATCTGTTTCAGAGCAGTCTTCTGAACCAGTACAACATCATGAGGATCAGGAGATTTGGGATTTACTAATCTCATTTGACACCGCCTTTAATCTAAAGCGAATCGTACAAATTAAAAACGCAAAAACAGAAAAAAAGATTGCTATTTTGCAACTGCAAGAATTACTTCGAGTACACAGTAGTATGGTTCGCAACTGGGGATATTTCAAACGAGTTATCTCAATTGCAAAAAGGTTCTACTCAGGGCTTGACCAATTATTCAAAATATCAGTGGGGTTGGAAGCAACATCAATAATTGATCTCTTTGAAGCTTTAGTGCTTTACGTTGAAGAAGTAAATAATGAACGGTTTCAGCACATGAGAACTGTGTTCAAGGCACGAACTATAGAAGAAGCAATAAAAACTTACCATGAGATATATCAGTTGCCAGGTTCCGTAGAGGAAACAACTACTTTTTTGCGAGAGCAGGGTGCAACACTTAATGAGGTTCGTTCTCTGATTGTAAGACACTCCGAATTATTTTTGACTGAATCATTTTCCTTGACAATTGAGGAACTAGCAAGTTCCATGAATATTGAACCTGTAGCTCTTGAGTGTGCTTTATCTAAACTAAGTTATCAGTTTGGCGACCTTAAATATTCTGATCCAGAACACTTTCTTCTTGGAAATCCAGTCTGGACAAAGCCTTTAATTAAATTGCCAACAGGTAGCTATTTTTGTGTAATACCACAAGTTTTTTTTAGCTTTGTTTTTCAAGCACTTGATAGTCTGTTATCTGCTGAAGAAATCAAACGTGAAGTCCAAGATAAGCGTCGTCCTAAGTTTCTGGAGGATGAGATAAAGCAGCTATTTACACAAGCATTTCCTCAAGGTATTTTTAAACAAAACTTTAAGTGGAAAGATTCAAATGTGGAATATGAATCTGATTTTATTGTGCAAATTGATTCTTATCTCCTAATTGTTGAAGCTAAATCTGGTGCCGTTTCTAGAGCGGCATTACGTGGAGCGCCCGGTTCAGCTAAAGATGATATCCAGGAATTACTTATAAGTCCTGCCATTCAGTCAAAACGTTTGGCAGACAAAATAATAGACTTAAAAGCTAAGCAGGTTTTTCCAGAAACTTTTCAGGCTCTAAATTTTGATCTAAATGCTATTGACAGAATTATTAGACTATCAGTAACACTTGAGGATTTTGCAACCATTCAGTCCCAAGTATCGCGCCTAAGAGATACGGGTTGGATAGATAAAGATTTTTCTGCTGCACCAACGATAGCGCTTGCTGATTTGGAAGTTGTCTTTGATATTTTGACTTCTGTTTCACAAAAAATTCACTACTTGGTACGCCGTGCTGAATTAGAAGAGCATATGCAATATCGCACTAACGAGTTAAATTTACTTGGTTTTTACCTTGAGACGAGATTTAATCTTGGTAAAGAAGAATTTGAACCAAGAGAATGGATGATTTCAGGGATGTCTGAAAAAGTCGATGAATATTATGTAGCCCTAGACCAAGGCATTATCAGAAAAAAGGTAACCGTTCAGGGGGGGTAAAAGAGAAATAGCCCAAAAAGCGGAGAAAATCTGATAAATTAAGTGACATGGAAGAA